>CBDUKI010000162.1:0-5918 GCA_965367765.1 uncultured Henriciella sp. | reverse complement strand
AGGTCGAGCCGCTTGGTTTCATAGCCCATCGTATCGGCAGGCACTTCGATGGGCGCATCGGCAGACATGGTCACGGTCTGGGTCTGGGTCGCGGTGACGAAAGCCAGCTCGTCGGCCATCACGCGGTCATTGTTCCATTGATGATAGGTGGCGTATTTTGCCACCGGGCAGGCAACGTCCGGCAGCGCCGAAGGATGCATGCGCGCACGCCCCATCAGCACCACGCCGTCTTCAAGAACCGAAAAGCCAAGTGGGTACTCGCCAGGCCAGCCGCTGGAGATGTACCAGGCCTCATCATAATCCTCGACGGGATCACCGGGCGCTTCAATGGCCGCCGTCTGGTCCGTCCCGATCACCGGATCGGCTGGCCCCGGCCCCGGCGTCTCCACCCGGCTGGTTGCGCATGCTGTGAGGACGGCAATGGCGGCAACCAGGCCCAAACTGCGTTTCATCGGCAAATCTCCCTCACGCCCCGCGTTCCGCCAGCCTTACCCGTATTCGCGGTCTGAAGGCCAGCCCCGATCAGTCGCTCGTCTGGACGACACGAAACCCGATCGAACGGTCCTGCGTACCCTTGGTCACGCGGGCGCGATTGGCGGCGCGGTGCTGGGCCGCGCCCTGGCGCCATGACCCGCCACGCACCACCCGGCGTGAGCAGTCACCCGTCGCATTGGCGCGGCCATCGTCCGGCGCATCAGCGTAACTGTTGACGTAACAGTCTTGCGTCCACTCGCGGACATTGCCCAGCATACCGGCCAGCTCGAACGGATTGTTCGGGACTTCACCAACCGGGCGCGGCGCGCTGCCAGCAGCAATGGCCGGGCGGAACGTGCTGCCCCACCAATAGGCGGTCTGGGTGCCGCCGCGCGCAGCATATTCCCATTGCGCCTCACTGGGCAGGCCATAGCGTTTGCCGGTCTTGGTCGATAGCCAGGCGGCATAGGTTTGCGCTTCGTCCCAGCTGACCGAAACCACCGGCAGGTCGCCCTCACCGCTCAGCACCTTGGCATCGCAGACCCGCGCCTCGGCACAGGCCGCCCACTGTTTCTGGGTCACTTCGGTGCGCGAAATCGCGAAGGCGGGCAGCGTCACCTCGTGTTGCGGGCCTTCATTGCCGCTGCGATTGGCCTCGTCATCGGGCGAGCCCATGATGAAACGGCCACCGGCGAGCGTGACCATCTCGGGGCAGTCTTCGCAGCTCGCGACCGGTTCCGTAGCGGGCGCAGGATCGGCCTCGTCCACGGTCGTGGGCGGCACGTCTGGTTCGTCCACCGTATCCGCCACCGGCTCAAGATCGCCTGATGGCGGCGTGTCCACGACAAGACCGCCCGGGGCCTCTTCCTTGCCATCCAGAACGAACGTGTTGACGCCCCATGCGGCTATGCCGAGCAGGACAAGCCCGCCGAGCAGCATCGGGATCGGCGAGGATTTGCGCGGGGCAGCCGCTGCCTGCGTGGGCGCAGACGGGGGTACGACTGGGGCCGATGCCGGTCCAGGGTTCGGGGCCGCGACAGGCTCACCAGGCGCCATCGCGGCGAGGCGATTGCGCGCCAGGTCGCTATAGTGCCCGTTCGGATAGCGTTTCAGGTAGGCCTCGAAATCTGCCGGATCACTGCCATCCTTGATCGAGGTCCAGAACACCATTTCGATGGATGAGTCTTCAGAGCCGCCTGTTGCTGCGACCGGGGCCGCTTGACTGGCGGTTGGCGCGGCAGATTCCCCAGACTTTTCAATCGCCTGGCGAACATCCTTGATGAATTCCATCCAGCGCGCGTCGGATGTGTCTCCCGACCAGCCAATCAGGTCAGCGGATTGGGTCAGCTCGAACATGATCGGGCGCTCGGCATCCTCAATCATCGCGGGCACGACAATGGCGGTACGCTCGCCAAGGGTCGCCTCTGCGCGCACCCATTTCGACTTCACAGACGTCTGCGACCACAGGACAACCACGACATCAGACTCGCGCAGCATGGTCTCGGTCACTTCATCATAGGTCTGCCCGGCACGCAGCACCTTGTCCCACCAGACGGTGAACCCTTCGGCCTGCAAGGCTTCGGCAATGGTTTGCGCCAATGGGCGATCCACCCGGCTGTATGAAAGAAATATTCCCGCCATCAATCTCCCCAGATTTCTTGCTTACCCAAAGGTTAACATTACAGGGATGACACATATTCCGGAGAATCCCAATCCAATTCTTTGGCGATACTAGCGCAATCGCGGACAAGCGATTACACAGGCGCTCACCGGTAAGCGATGACGGGGTGGCATGACGGACTTTCGGTTCAATGATGAATTGCTGATTTCGCAGGTCGATCAGGACCTGGCGAAACGACGTTTCCCGCGCATCTTCTTCGCACTCGACCATCCGACCCTGCGTGAGGACTTCACGCGTATCGACCGGCTGGCCAACCGGGCCAAGGCGCGCAGCCGCTTCATTGGCCTGTGTGCCCTGATCCTGGCAACGGTATCGCTGCTCGCCTTTCCGCTGGAACCGCTGATCAAGGCGATCTGGCTCGAAGCTGACCAGGCCCGTTCGATTTTCCGCATCATGGCATTGATCGGCGCCTCTTGCGGCCTGCTGGCCATCCTGTTCGGCAATTTTGGGGTCTGGTTTGGCAAGAGCAAACGCAAATGGCTACAATACCGCCTGATGACCGAACGCCTGCGCCAATGGCATGCCCAGCACCTCATCTCGCATGCCGCAGAGATTGTCGAAGCAGCCAAGGCGCCAGAGAAAATCGCGGACTTCAACATGGCGCGCGAATTGGCCTATGGCCGGTTCCAGCGGTCTTTCCTCGGCCAGATTGCCAGCGAATATACCAAGTTCACCCTGCGCACTGCGGCCGGGCATTCCGGCCAGACCGTCATCAATCCGACCGGGTATCGCAGTTTCTGGATCGATCCGGAATGGCAGGCCAAGGCCGGGGCAACGGTGGCCAAGGCTGACAAACTCATCCTGGACGAAATCAATGCCGCTTACGAAGAGACCCGCATTCTCGGCCAGATGCAGTACACGAATTACATCCTGTCCTCGGAAGGCAAGTTCTGGTCGCTGCCAGCCAAGCAGGCAATGTTTTTAAGAAATGCCACGTTCGGCCTGGTCATGTTTGCCTTCTCGGCCAATTTCGTCGCCCTGCTCAGCGCGATCTGGCCGCAATTTCCGATTGGCCAGTCCGTGCTCGGGTCGATCGCGATTTCCTTCGCCATCCTGGCAGTCGGTGTGCGCGCGGTCGAAGAAGGCCTGCGCCCGCAACGCGAGATCCGGCGTATGGAGTTCTATGCCGCCTCGGTTCAGCATGCCCGGGACAATTTCGCCGCCGCCCGCAGCCAGGCCAAAAAGGTCGAAGCGGCCAGCGGGCTTGAGCGCGCCAGCTTCGAGGAAATGATCGAATTCCTGTCGACCAATGAGCGCGCACGCTTCGTGCTTTAGCCCTACTGGGCAGCTTCCCGGCCAGCCAGGCGCGCCACGCGGCGTTCGATGTGCGCGATGATGATACCCGCCACGTCCAGTTCGGTTGCCGTCTCGATGCCTTCCAGGCCGGGGGAGGAATTGACCTCGAGAACCATCGGACCGGTATTCGATTGCAGGATATCCACCCCGGCGACATTCAGGCCGAGCGTTCTGGCCGCGCGGATCGCGGTCTGTCGTTCTTCACGGGTCAGGCGGATGGCGGTCGCCACGCCGCCGCGATGCAGGTTGGAGCGGAATTCGCCCTCCAGCGCCTGACGCTTCATCGCCGCCACAACCCGGTTGCCGACGACCAGGCAGCGGACATCGGCCCCGGCGGCCTCTTTCACAAAACCCTGAACCAGGAAGTTGGCATCCAGCCCGCGAAACGCATCGACCAGGCTTTCAGCCGCCTTGGTTGTTTCGGCCAGCACGACCCCGCGCCCCTGAGTTGAAGACAGCAGTTTCAGCACGACAGGCGGCTTGCCGACGAGACCGACCAGATCCTTGGTATCCTTTGGTGAATTGGCGAAGGCGGTCACCGGCATGCCGATCCCGGCCCGGGCGAGCAATTGGTGCGCCAGCAGCTTGTCACGCGAGGCCCCGATCGCCTCGGCATCGTTCAGGCACCAGGCCCCGGTGGACTGGAACTGGCGCAGGATCGCCATGCCATAAGTTGTCATCGAGGCCCCGATGCGCGGAATGACGGCATCATAGTGCGGCAGGATAGCGCCATCATAGTGGACTTCCGAGCGCGTCTGGTCGACGCGCAGATAACAGCGGGCGGTATTGATCGCGTCAATCGTGTGGCCGCATTCCTGGGCCCGCGTGATCAGCCGGGTCGAAGAATAATTCGCTGGCTCGCGGGTCAACAGGGCAATACGCAAGGGCCGGGTCTTGCCTGCCTCGCGCTGGGCCTTCTTGGTATACAGCGCATAGGACAGCTTGCCCTGGACGAAGCTTTTATTGGCGCTGATCAACGTGTCCTCACCAATCGCCGAGCGCCCCAGCAGCATGCGATAATTCATCGAGCCGCGATTGGTCAGCGTGATCTCGATGCGCTTGCGGATCGAGCCAATGATCATGTCAGTCGCGATGACCGGGCGGGTCTCGACCTGGCCGTTGGAACTGGTGATCTCACGCTCATCAGTGATCGCTGCCTCGCACACACGCACCAGACTGGCGCGGCGCGGCGACGGATGCATGATGAAACGCACCATGGGTGTGCCATCATCAGCCTTGAAATGTTCCAGGCCATCAGCATGCAGCGCAGAGGTTCGCGCGCCCGTGTCGATTTTCGCCTTGATGGCGGGCAGGCCAAGGTCTGGCAGGGCCAGCCATTCTTCCCAGCCAAGTTCCAAACGTCCGGTCATTACCGTGCTCCCGTTCAATTCCGCGGCCTAATGCGGGCAGTCTGTTCCAACTGCAAGTAATTTTTGCCGCCAGGTCAATGCCAGGCTGCACGCAGGTGCCCGGCTGACAACCCGCCGGATATGCCCTATATGCACGCCCAATATCAGTCTGCTTCGGGCCTTGAACCCGGTTGGAGAAGAAAATGAACATCACTGCTGAAGCGGCGCCTCTGCCGGGCGCGCTCAATTCGCTTGGCTTTGCCAAGCCCCCTTCTGAAACCCGTGTCGTGGCCGCCATGTCAGGCGGGGTCGACAGCTCGGTTGTCGCCGCCTTGTTGAAGGCGCGCGGCTATGACGTCATCGGCATCACGCTGCAATTGTATGATCATGGCGCGGCCATCGAGAAAAAAGGCGCGTGCTGCGCTGGCCAGGACATTCACGACGCGCGCAATGTCGCCGACCAGATCGGCATTCCCCATTACGTGCTCGACTATGAATCCCGGTTTCGCGAACAGGTGATGGAAGACTTCGCCGACACCTACCTGTCGGGCGCCACGCCGATCCCGTGCATTCGCTGCAATCAGACTGTTAAATTCTCGGATCTGCTGGCCACCGCGAAAGACCTGGGGGCAGATTGCCTCGCCACAGGCCATTACATCCGCCGGATCGACGGACCGGACGGGCCGGAGCTGCATCGCGCCGCCGACGCCTCGCGCGACCAGTCCTACTTCCTGTTCGCGACGACGCGTGAACAGCTCGACTATGTGCGCTTCCCGCTCGGCGACCTGCCCAAGAGCGAGGTGCGAGAGCTGGCCGAAGCGTTCGACCTGCCGGTTGCGGCCAAACCAGACAGCCAGGACATCTGCTTCGTCCCGGAAGGGTCCTATGCGACCGTGGTCGAGAAACTGCGCCCCGGCTCAGGGCGTGGCGGCGATATCGTGCACCTGGATGGCCGGGTCCTCGGCCAGCATGATGGCGTCATCCACTATACGATCGGCCAGCGCCGCGGGCTGGGTGTGGCCACCGGCGAGCCGCTTTTCGTGGTCAAGATCGACGCGCCGTCGCGCCAGGTCATCGTTGGCCCACGCGATGCCCTGCTGACGGCTGCACTGAGCATG
>CBDUKI010000161.1:0-5950 GCA_965367765.1 uncultured Henriciella sp. | reverse complement strand
CAGCCAATTCCAAGAGCGCCTTCCTGGCCAATATGAGCCATGAGCTGCGCACCCCGCTTAATGCCATTAACGGCTTTTCCGAAATCCTGTCAGAGCAGATGTACGGACCGCTCGGCGACCAGCGTTATGTCGATTATGCCAAGGATATTCTCACCTCCGGCCAGCACCTGCTCGACATGATCAATGACATTCTCGACATGGCCAAGGTCGAGGCCGGCAAGATGACGGTGGACCTGCTGCCGATCGACCTGGTCGATCCGGTTGATGCCGCGGTGCGCATGATCCGCCGCAAGGCCGAGGACAAGGGCATCAAGCTGAGCCTGGTGCATGAGGACAATCTTCCGCATGTCGATGCCGATCATCGCGCCATTCGCCAGATGATCCTCAACCTGGTTTCGAATGCCATCAAGTTCACCGATGAAGGCGGCGAGATCCGTGTCTCGATTGATCGCAAGGATGACCAGATCCGCGTTGCAGTGCGTGACAATGGTGTCGGCATCCCGGCCGAAGCCCTGCCCCGGCTCGGCCAGCCCTTCGAACAGGTCAGCGACACGCGCGACCGCAATTATGACGGCACCGGCCTGGGCCTCGCCCTGACCAAGTCATTCGCTGAAATGCATGGCGGACGACTGACCATTGCCAGCCAGGAAGGTCGCGGCACGCAGGTCAGCTTCTACCTGCCGATCCCGAAGAATAATGATGCGGAAATGACCAGCGCCGCCTAGTCGGCTGGCGTTTCCACTGCGCCGGCTACCGCTTCAGCGGCAAAGTCAGCCATCTCGCGGACGCATTGCTCACCGGCAAGCTTGAGTGCATCCGCCCGGGCCCGGGTCGAGCCATCGCTGGCGAGTTGGCGCGCGGCAATTTCTGTCTGCCGGAAATAGCCGGTCTGGGCCAGCAGGTCGTGAACCGCGACCGAGACCCTGCACACGGCTTCATCTCCATGCAGCTCCAGTGACTGGATCCGCGTGGTCAGGGCCAGGCGTGCGGCGATCCCGGTTTCAGGCAACAGGGCAGCACCCGCCCCATCAACGGAAAAGCTGTCAACCAGCGCCAGTTGCATCTGGCGGGTGGCCCGGCCAGACCATTCGACCGATGGCATCAGGCGATTGGCACCACTGGCATCACGGCTGACCAGCGCGCGACCGGCCACCATTTGCGGGGCTTCGGGTTCACGCACAATCAAACTGGCCGACAATTGCGGACGCTCACTGGCCGCTTCGATACGCAGCAGGGCGCGCGGCGTGTCCGGCGCAGGCAGGACCGATACACAAGCCGAAGCCGTAGTCATGGCCACAGCCAGGACTGACAGTTTCATCAGGCGGGGGGTCATCGGCGTTCCTCCTCATAAGGCAATGGTTTGCCGACCACGAGGCTTTGCGGGTTCTGCTCCAGCATCCGCATCACGCGGTCAAGCCGGGTGGCGAGACTGCGCAAGTCCTGCGCGGCCAAGCCAGCCTGAACCATTGTATCGGTGGCGGAGCCGCGGATCAGCACACTGGCTGCGTCGAGCGCTTCTTGGCTCTGCACCAGCGTCGTCGCAGCTTCGCTCGTGGCGGTGTTTAGCTCGCTGACCAGGCGTTTGAGTTCCACATTCAAGTCGACCAGTTCACGATCAACCGACCCGGCTGCCGCGCTGACCTGATCAGCCGCCACGGTGACGCGGTCGCCTGCCTGTTCAAGGGCAGCAAGCGTTTCATAGGCCTGGGTGATGATCGCAGCGTCGTCAGCGGCAATCGCGCTGGTAATCGTGTCGAAATTTTCAAGCGTCTGGCTGACGGCGGCGATGTTTTCCTCGGTCAGCAGGTCGCCCGCCTTTTGCAGCGTGATACCCGCCTGGCCGATGATCTCCGTGCCGCCAACGAACAGTTCTGCCAGCGGCGTCGGTCCAGCCGTGATCACGGGGACGTCCTCATAAGGGCGCACGGTCAGCCGCGACGCCGTCTCGCTGCCCGCCGTAATCTGCACGAAGGTCACACCCGTGATCCCGGCAAAGTCGATCACCGCCGTGGAGTCTGTCTTGACCGGCGTATTGCGGTCGATGCGCAGGCGCGCGCGGACTTTCGACGTGTCGCGTGAATCGATGCGCACACTTTCCACCTCGCCGACCTTGATGCCGATATAGCGCACCGAAGCGCCCTCTTCGAGCGTCACGGGGCCTTGGAACACGACGTCATAGTCGGCAAAATCACGGTTGAGCTGGGACGCGCCGAGCCACAGCACGAAGCCGACAATGGTCACAACCGCCAGCAAGACGAATGCACCAATCAGGGCATAGTTCGCTTTGGTCTCCATCAGTCGGCCTTCCATCCTGCCATCGCAGCCCGACCACGCGGACCGCCAAAGTACTGTTTGATCCACGGATGTTCGTGCTCACGCAGGGCATCCATTGTATCGACCGCGATCACATGGCGTTCTCCCAGAACCGCGATGCGGTCACAGGTCTGGCGCAATGTATCAACATCATGCGTGACCAGGAACACAGTCAATCCCAGGGCTTCTTGCAACTCTCGCACCAGAATATCGAATGCCGCAGCAGTGATCGGGTCGAGCCCGGCGGTTGGCTCATCGAGGAATAGCAACGGTGGGTCCAGCGCCATCGCCCGGGCCAGCGCGGCGCGTTTGCGCATCCCCCCGGACAGGTCTGATGGGTATTTGCGCCCGGCCCAGGTTTCCAGCTCGGCCATGCGGATCTTCTGGTCAGCCAGTTCACACATCAGCGACAGCGGCAGGTCGGTGTGCTCCTTCATCGGCACCATGACATTCTCGCGCACGGTCAGGTTGGAAAACAGCGCCCCATCCTGGAACATGATGCCCCAGAGGTGCTGCAGCGCTTCCTTATCCTCGCCTTCGAGGTGCGTGACCTCCTGACCGAAAACCTCGATACTGCCCGCTGCGGGTGGCTTCAGCCCGACAATCGCGCGCAGCAGGACCGACTTGCCACAGCCGGATGGCCCGATGACGCCGATCACTTCGCCCTTGTAGACATCAAGATCGAGATTCTCATGCACGACATGGCTGCCATAGGCCGTCTTCAGGCCGCGCACACGGATGGCAATATCGCCTGTCATATGCCCAGCTCCATGTACATCATGGCGAACAAGGCATCGATAACGATGATCATGAAAATGGCCTGTACGACGGACTTGGTCGTATGCGAGCCGAGCGACTGGACACTGCCGCCCACCTCAAGGCCCTGTCGGCAGCCGATCAGGGCGATGACCAGGCCAAAGACCGGGGCCTTGGACAGGCCAACCCAGAACTGGTCTATGCCGACAAATTCCTGCATTCGGTTGAAGAATGTGGTGGGCGAAATATCCAGCGCCATCCAACCGACAACCATGCCCCCGGCCAAGCCCGCCAGCGCTCCCAGAAAGGCCAGGATCGGCGTAACCAGAACCATCGCGATCACGCGCGGCGCGACGATGACATCCAGCGGGTCAAGACTGAGCGTATCCATCGCATCAATTTCCTGGCGCATCTTCATGGCGCCAATTTGCGCGGTGAAGGCCGAATTGGTGCGCCCGACCAGGATGATCGCGGCCAGCACGACCCCAAACTCCCGCAGGACAGCAATGCCGACAAGTTCGACGACAAAGATTGTTGCCCCGAACTCGGCCAGCGTACTGGCCCCGATATAGGCGATCACCATGCCGACGAAAAATGACAGGAAGACCACGATGGGCACAGCATCGAGACCGCTTTCTTCCATCACGGCGACCAGCGCCGTCCAGCGCATCCGCGCCGGGCGAACCAGAACACCGATGACGGACAGAATGACAGCGCCAAGGAAGGACAGGCTTTCCAGGCTCTCCTTGAACAGGTGTTCGGCCCCGCGTCCCATACGCTCGAGCATATCGAAAAAGCCATGGCCGCCTCTCTCCAAGGGCGGGGCGTCCTCGACCTGGGTGGCCAGTTCACGCGCCTGCTTGAGCAAGGCAATCGTGTGTTCGCCGGCACCTTCAATCTCAGGCCAGGCCTGCGAAGCGGCGCGCAATGTCCGGTCGATAAGATACGCCCCTGCAGTGTCCATCGCTTGCAACTGGCTGGCATCCAGAACCGCGATCGGCGTCTGGCCCCAGTCTTCCAAACTGACCTTCAAGGCTTGATCGAGCTTTCCAATCGTCGCAACTGTCCAATCGCCGCGCACGACAAGCTGCGGGCGATCTGTTGCAATCAGGTCGAATTCAGGCGCATTCATATGGTGAATAAACCTCCGGCTCTGTTTACCTTAACCGCAGAGGATTTAAGACCGCTACCAAGCGATCCTTGAAATTTGAACGAACCTGCAAAGCCTTCCTACATGCCCTCGCTGAAGATTACCTCCGTTTCCTCGCCGCTGAACGCCGCTTTTGCGATCTCTCGCGGCTCAAAAACCAGCGCCGAAACCATCCTTGTCGAACTGGCCGATGGCGACCATGTCGGGCGCGGCGAGTGCGTCCCATACGGGCGTTATGGCGAAACGATTGAGTCCGTCACGGATCAGATCATCTCGATAAATAGTTTCATTGAATCAAGAGGTTCCAGACAAGACCTGCAAAATGAGTTTCCCCCAGGCGCAGCCCGGTGCGCGGTCGATTGCGCAATGTGGGACCTGGAAGCCAAGCAACGCAAGACACCGGTCTGGAGGTTGGCTGGCTTACCCAAACCCGCGCCTCTGCCAACCACGATGACGCTTAGCCTGGCCAGCCCGGACGAGATGGCGGCTGCCGCAAAAGCCACACCTGCGAAGATTCTGAAATTGAAGCTTGGCGGACCAGAAGACCTGACCCGGATGGAAGCCGTTCACCGCGCCCGGCCCGATGCCCGCCTGATTGTGGATGGCAATGAAGGGCTCGATCCCGGTGAATTTTCGGCCCTGGCGCGCGCGGCAGGCGCGCTTGGTACCGTGCTGATTGAACAGCCCTTCCCGGCCGATGATGACAATGCCCTGCTGGCCCGCCCGGTCGGGGTCGCCATCTGCGCCGATGAAAGCGTCCACACGTTTGACGACATCCAGGCGCTGGCGAAGAAATATGATGCGGTCAACATCAAGCTCGACAAGGCCGGTGGCCTGACCGAGGCCCTGCGCATGGTGCACGAGGCGCGCCAATGCGGGCTCGGCGTGATGATCGGTTGCATGGTTGCCGGGTCGCTGTCCATGGCCCCTGCCGTCCTGCTCGGTGGGCTGGCCGACCTGGTTGACCTGGACGGCCCGCTCTGGCTCGCCAAGGATATCGAGAACGGCCTGCGCTACAAGGATGGCATGGTCAGCCCGCCAATGCGCAAGCTCTGGGGCTAGGGGCTAGGCCCGAAGCTAATCCTCCGGTGGCGCAAACGATGGCGGGCTGGGCATGCGGGCCATGGTCGTCTGCATCAAATGCCCCCAGATGCGTGCATTCAAGGCCTTGGACGCGTCATCGCCGCGCGTCTCGACAGCGGCTTGCAGGGCAATCAATTGTCTGGCCAGGGCATCGCGTTCAACCGTGAGGTCAGAGACCTTCAGGCTCGGCGCAGCTTTGATGGCAGAGACATCCGCCTGCCCGTCGAGCAAGGCACGCATGCCCTTGATCTCATTGACCAGGCGCTCGCTGGCGCCGTCCCACATCTCCCCGGCCATGACCATCATCAGCCCGGTCATCGACACGTGCCCGGCGGCATAGTCGCCTTCCAGCTTGGGGGTGACATCGGCGACCAGCTTCTTGCCCAGCCGGTCGAGGATCATGGCAATATCTGTCATCCTGCGGCTCCAAATTTCTGCCCCAGGCGCATGGCCAGCATCAGCTCGTGGGCACAATGTGTAAACCAGCCCGACCAGGCCAGGATCGGGTCATCATTCTTGCCTTCAGCATAGGCCTTGGCGGACGTCACCCAGATGCCGAGCGCCTTCAGGTGGGCAAACAGTGACCACCACTCAAACGCGGCGGGATCGAATGTGCACCCGGACGCCTTCTGCCAGATCTCCAGCGCC
>CBDUKI010000160.1:0-5986 GCA_965367765.1 uncultured Henriciella sp. | reverse complement strand
TGTCCAGCCTGATGCATCAGCGCCGCCAGGCCGGAAGCGACCGTTATGCACTTCAGGCCGACGATTATTATCTCGAAGATGATGACGAGACCCTGATCCAACAACCCGCCGCCAAGCCGAAAAGAAAGGTTGCCGTGCCTGACCCGCAACCTGAGCCTGAAATGTCTGCCCAGCCACGCGTCGCAGCAAAACCGGCCGTGCGCAAGCCTCGCAAGAAAGGCTCCAAACTGCCGCCGATTGACCTGCTGCAATTGCCGCCGGAACGCCGCGGCAACATTGACGAAGAGGCCCTGCTGGCCAAGGCCACTCGTCTGGCCGAAGTGCTGCGCGAGTTCGGTGTACGCGGGCGCATCCGTGAAGTGCGTCCAGGCCCGGTCGTGACCCTGTTCGAACTGGAGCCAGCCGCTGGCGTGAAATCAGCCCGCGTGATCTCACTGGCCGATGATGTTGCCCGCTCCATGAGCGCAGTATCGGCCCGTATCGCAGTGGTTCCGGGCAAGAACGCCATTGGCATCGAGCTGCCAAATGAAGAGCGCCAGACCGTCTATCTGCGTTCGCTGCTTGATCATGACACCTACACCAAGACCAAGGCCGCGCTGCCTATGGCCCTGGGTGAGGATATTGGCGGCGCCCCAACCGTGGTCGAACTGGCCAAGATGCCTCACTTGCTGATCGCGGGGACCACCGGTTCAGGCAAGTCGGTCGGCGTCAACGCGATGATCCTGTCGCTGATCTTCAAGCTGCCGCCTGAAGAATGCCGCTTCATATTCATCGACCCAAAGATGCTCGAACTGTCGATCTATGACGGCATTCCGCACCTGCTCAGCCCGGTTGTAACAGACCCCAAGAAGGCTGTTCTCGCGCTGCAATGGGCTGTCCGCGAAATGGAGATGCGCTACGAGCTGATGTCCAAGGCCGGGGTGCGCAACCTCGCTGGCTTCAACAAGAAGGCAGCCGAATATCGCGCCAAGGGCCAGGAGATGTCACGCAAGGTTCAGGTTGGCTTCGATGAGCGCGGCAAGCCGAATTATGAGACTGAGATCCTGCCGCTGGAACATGTGCCAAATATCGTCGTCGTGATCGACGAAATGGCCGACCTGATGATGGTGGCCGGCAAGGAGATTGAAGGTTGTGTCCAACGTCTCGCGCAGATGGCCCGTGCCGCCGGGATCCACCTGATCACCGCGACGCAGCGCCCATCCGTGGATGTCATCACCGGCACGATCAAGGCCAACTTCCCGACCCGCATCTCCTATATGGTGACGACCAAGATCGACTCGCGCACCATCCTCAACGAGCAAGGCGCAGAACAGCTGCTCGGCATGGGCGACCTGCTGTACCAGGCGGCCGGGACCAAGAGCAAACGCTGTCACGGCCCGTTCGTGTCGGACGAAGAGGTTCAGTCCGTTGTTGACTGGCTGCGCGAAAATGGCGGCGAACCGGACTATAATTCAGAAATCCTCGAAGAGCCGGAGGACGGCACAGGGAGTGCCGTCATGGATGCCATGCTCGGCACCTCGACCGGTGACAAGGATGAAGACCTGTACGCCCAGGCCCTGAACATTGTCGTACGCGACAAGCGCGCCTCGACGTCCTACCTGCAACGTCGCCTCAAGGTTGGGTACAACAAGGCGGCAACCCTGATCGAACGGCTTGAAGAAGATGGTGTGATCTCTGCGCCCAATCATGCCGGGAAACGCGAAATCCTGCGTAAGGCAGAAGGCGACTAGACCCGTACACGCTGCGTGTTTCACCTAATGAAAAGGGCGGTCCCTTGAGGCCGCCCTTCTCTTTTGGGTCAAACCGAGCGGATCAACCTTCAGTTTCGTCAACCGAGAAACCACGATTACGCAGCAGTGGCTCGATCGTCGGGTCGGAGCCGCGGAACTCACGATACAGCTCGTCAGCCGGGCGCAGGCCACCCGATTCATAGACCCATTTCTTCAGCTTGGCGGCCAGTTCGGCGTCAAAGATGTCACCCTTCTCACGGAAGGCCATGAAGCCGTCCGCATCAAGGATTTCCGCCCACAGATACGCATAGTAACCGGACGAATAACCGCCGGCAAAAATGTGGCTGAAATATTGTGTACGGTAACGCGGCTCGATCTCAGGGATCAGGCCATACTTGTTCAGCGTTGCGACCTCGAATTCACGCGCATCGGTAATGGCCATGGCTTCGTCATAGGTCAGGTTGTGCCAGTTCAGATCAAGCAGCGATGCGGCGATGAATTCCGTCGTCGCAAAGCCCTGATTGTGGTTTGCCGCTTCACGCATCCGTTCCACCAGCTCCATCGGGATAACCTCACCGGTTTCATAATGGCTGGCATATTCGGTCAGCATTTCTGGCGCACCGGCCCAATGCTCAAGGAGCTGAGCCGGAAACTCGGTATAATCGCGCGGGCCATCGACACCTGAGAAGGTCTGGTAGCGGATCTGTGTCAGCAGACCGTGCAGGCCATGACCGAACTCGTGGAACAGGGTCTCAACCTCATCAAACCGCATCAGGGTCGGTTGACCTTCAGCCGGTATGATCAGGTTCAGGTTATTGGTGATGATCGGACGCACCTCAGCCTCGCCTTTATAGGCAGTTGTGGAACGATAACCCGACATCCAGGCACCACCACGCTTGGAATCGCGGGCATACATGTCGGCCATGAACAGGCCGAGATGTTCGCCCGTCTCGTTGTCGGAGACATCATAGGACGTCACGACCGGGTTCCAGCCGTCGATTTCCACCGGCGTGATCGAAATGTTGAACAGGCGCTCGGCCATGTCGAAAGCGCCCTGGCGCACGGCACCCAGCTCGAAATAAGGCTTCAGGACATTATCATCAAAGGCATATTTCTGCTGGCGAACCTTTTCGGAATAGTGCCACCAGTCATGGCCTTCAAAGGTGAACGCGTCCCCGATCATGGCCTGCATCTCATCCCGTTCGACCTTGGCCTGGGCAAGACCCGGCTGCCAGACGCGAACCAGGAATTGCTCCACGGTCTCCGGCGTCCGGGCCATGTTGTATTCCAGGATGTATTCGGCATGGGTGCGATAGCCGAGCAATTCGGCCCGCTTGGCCCGCAGCTGCGCCAACTTGATGGCAATCGGGCCATTGTCGAATTCGCCTTCGCTGGCGCGCAGGCGGTAGCCATCAAACATGATCTTGCGCAGATCACGGTTCTCGGACTGGGTCATGAAGGTCTCATAGACAGACCGATCAACCGTCAGCACCCACTTGTCGCCATCCTTGATCGCCGCCTTGAAATCCTCAGACAAACCGGCCAGGTCAGCTTCGTCGGTCACCTCGACCTTGAACGCCTTGGTTGATTTCAACAGGTTCTGGCCGAACTTGGTGGTCAGGCTGGAAATTTCGGAATTGATCTCCGCCACCTGCTCCTTGACCTCTGGCGACAGGGTCGCGCCAGCGCGCTCAAACTGGCGGTATGTCAGTTCGACGAGACGGGCATCTTGTTCATCGAGGCCAAGAGTTTCGCGCGCGTCATAAACGGTCTTCACGCGCGCAAACAGCTGGTCATCAAAAACGATGGAATCCGAAACCTGGGTTACCATCGGATAGATTTCGGCTTCCAGGGCCGACAGCGTGTCATTGGTGTCGGTGTTGGTGATATTGCCGAAAACCAGCATCACCTTGCCAAGCGTTGAGCCAGCCTTGTCGAGCGCAACAATCGTGTTCTCAAAGCTGGCTGGGTCTTCATTCGCCTTGATGGCCTCAATATCGGCCTGCCATGCGGCAATCCCGGCTTCAACCGCCGGCATATAGTCTTCATCGGCGATCTCTGCGAAAGGTGGCACGCCATAAGGCGTATCCCAATCCTGCAGCAGGGGATTGTCGGCAAGGCTGGCCGTCGTCACATCGTTAGCGGCCTCTGGTGTATCTGTCGTTACAGCCGCCGTGGTGTCGGCTGAATCGTCCCCCGGAACGCGAACATTGTCGCACGCCGCGATCGTCAAAGCGAGCAGGGCCGAGCCGCCAAGCAGGAAGGATTTTGCAGTCATTTCTAGTCCTCTGAGTGAATCTATGCCCACTTTAATCAGTTTTTGGGCATTTGGACTAGGCCACACATGTCACACACGCATATGATTCAGGCGCGCAACCGTCTGCTCGAACTGCGCCATCGTCTCGTTTAAGATCTCAGCCACCGGGCGAACGGACTTGATGCGCCCAGCAACCTGCCCCGTCAGCGCAATCCCCGCCTCGAGATCGCCCTTGAAGTAGACATCTTGCGTCCCGGCAAATTCACCGAAAATGTTGTCCACACCCTCCAGCTCGATCCGGCTGGTCCGTTCGGTGCGCAGCGCGCGCAGGGCCGGGCCGCCACCATGGCGATTGAGGAAGACGGTATCTGTCGAATCCGCATTGATGATGGCGTCCTTCCAGTTCTGGTGAACCGGGCTTTCAGCGCTCGACAGGATGCGCGTGCCCATGAGGACGCCTTCGGCCCCCAGAGCAAAGGCCGCCGCCATGCTCGCACCATCCATAATGCCGCCAGCCGCAACGACCGGCACATCCACCGCTTCGCAAACCTGTGGGATCAGGACCATTGACGCGACATCCTTTGGATTCTTGAAGCCACCCCCTTCGCCGCCCTCAACGATCAGGCCATCCACCCCGGCATCAATCGCCCCGAGTGCGGCCTTGAGGCTCGGCACGACATGGAAAACGGTCAGGCCTGCCTCTTTCAATTGAGCGGTATATTGTTTCGGATTGCCCGCCGAGGTCGTGACAAACTTGACGCCCTGGTCGATCACGAACTGCACAATTTCCGGGTCTCGAACGAAGGCCTGGGCAACATTGACGCCAAACGGCTTGTCGGTCAGCTCGCGCATTTTCAGGATTTCACGGCGCACCGCTTCCAGGTCGCCGGATGAGGTTTCGATAATCCCCATGCCCCCCGCATTTGAGAAGGCCGAAGACAGTTGCGACCGCGCAATCCAGCCCATCGCCGCCTGGATGATCGGTTTTTCGATGCCCAGCATCTCAGTGATACGTGTCTTGATCGCCATATGTCTTCGTCCTTGAAATCAGTTCGTGATTGCATTGCCTGGGCGGCATAAAAGTACACGCCCACCATCAGGGAAAGCCCAAAAGAGAGCGCCGCCCCGAAAGATCAGGGCGGCGCTCATATGCTCAGGCTGTCGCCCGCTTACCAGGTATAGCTGGCACGAGCGTAGACAAACCGTCCCGAGAAACCATAAGGGCTACGGCTCGAATACGGGAAGATGCCGTTGAAGGACTGATTGTCCGGGGTCAGTGTTGGATACTCGTCCAACAGGTTGTCGGCCCCGATACCGACCCGCACACGATCGCTCACGTCGATGTCGACAGAAGCATCGATAATCCAGTCCGCCTCCAGGGTGAAGTCATCGGCCGGATTGTTGTTCGGGTCGATCACATCACCATAACGCGTGGCCCGGACATTCACGTCCGCCGCCTTATAGGCCCAGTCTGCAGACAGGATCAGCTTGGTTTCCGGTGAGGCATTTTCCAACGTCAGGATACGGTCACGCGTGAACAAGGTAAGAGACGGGATGACCTGGTTGGTCGGGACATCCTTGACCTCGGTTTTGTTGTAGTTGAACGCACCCGACAGGGTCAGCTCACCCGCGTCCTGCAGGTCCCAGACATATTTGGTCACAACGTCGACGCCTTGCGTCTCGGTCTCGACACCGTTCTGGAAGAAGCGCACACGCTGCACACCTGTTACCCCGGCATTCGCCAGCACCGCATCAACTTCGGTCCCGCCGAGATTCTCGGTCAGGAAGATCTGGTCATCAATGTCAATCTGATAGGCATCGATGGTGACGAACAGGTCAGGTGCCGGCGTAATCACCGCGCCAATAGAGACGCTGGTGGATTCTTCTGCGTCAAGTTGACCCCCACCCAGGGCGACCGCCGCAGGCGAAGTTGCCGGGAACGTGCCGACTTCAACCGGGACGACCGGGGTGCCAACAAAGTTGGTCGATGTCGCCGTGA
>CBDUKI010000159.1:0-5988 GCA_965367765.1 uncultured Henriciella sp. | reverse complement strand
GAGGATGTCAGCATGCCGCTTGATGCTGCGATTACCGCCATGATCAGCGCCCTTGGCACGCTTTATCTTTGGGAAGAGCACAAGGGTCATGCGCCCGACGTCGCGCGTTCGACGCGGACCTGGGATGTGCGCGACTGGATGAAGAAGCACAAGTTCAACGCCACGGCGCTGCCCGGCCTGCATCTGCGCGATGCCGTGGTTGAGAGCCTGCGCAATTTCGGTATGACGCTGACGCCAAAACCGCTGACCCATACCGCCAATGAGTATTACGCCATGCGTTACGACCGCATGGCCGACCCGCGCGGCCCGTTTGGTCGCCGCCGGATCAAGACCGCCCCGCCACCACCGGTCATCGAAGCGGTCGAAGCCGCTGCGCCTGAGCCTGTAGCCGAGACCCCGGCCGAAATCACAGAACCGGTTGACCATACCGTCGTCGAGGCAGAGCCAGAAGTCGAAATCGCCACAGGTGAAGACGCTGCTCCCGCCGTCGACGAGGCCTCCGGTGAACCCGAAGCAGTTGCCGCCAGCGAGGTCTCCGCAGAGGCCGAAACTGAGCCAGAGGACAAGCCCATTCCGGCCTGACCGGAACATATCAGACCGTCACAGGAGGTGGGGATGACATTCGCAATTGGTCGCAGATTGACACTGGGCCTTGCTTGCCTGGCCTTGGTCAGCTGTTCGCAAAAGGACGAGCCCAAACCGACGGATCCGGTCAATGAGCGCCCTGTCAGTCGCACAGATGCCGCTAGCGAGCCCATGCTCACGCCGTATCTCGCTGTACTCGCCGAGACCCCGACCGATGCGGATGGTGAAGCGGTTGACCTGTCTGGCCTGGTCGCCGCCTTGCCCGACTATGTCTCGCTGACTTGGGATGCGCAGCGTTTTGACGAAACCAGCGGCGCGACCGTGTTTGATGGCCTGCAACTGGCCTTGAGCGGTGACACCCCGATCGGTATGCGTCTCGACCAGGCCCGGATATGGGGTCTGGAAACCGATCTGCTTGAGGCCCGGCTTGGCGGCCAGCGCCTGTCGGAAACCGGCCCGCTATTTGACCGCCTGGATGGCACGGGGCTTTCCTATGTCGGCATGGCCGAAGGCTTCAATGCCGGATTGGACTGGATGCTTGACCTGATGGTCGACGGGACCCCGCCAGAAGTGGATGTCGAGGTCGAGGAATTCAGTTTCGAGGCGCAGCGTTTCGTCCTGACCGGTGCGTATTTGCGGCCTTGGGAATATAGCGCCCTGACCAGCGACCATATCAGCGCCTGGACCGGGGAGGAGGTAACCGACCTGCCGGATGACCTGGTCTACGACTTCATTCATTTCGGCCAGCAATTTGTCGCCGGTATGCGCAGTCTTGGCTATGCCAATGCCGTGGTTGAGCAGGGCACGGGCAAGCTGTCCATGCGCTTGCCAGATGAGACCACGCAGGCCGAATTCCATATCGGCCTGCAGGGGACCAGCGGTGTGGCCGGGCTTGATGTTGACCGCAATGTCAGCTTCGATATTCGCACGCTCGAAACCACCGACATGGCCGAAATCGGCCCGTACACGCAGGAGGAAGCCTATCGCCTGTCCAGCGTCGATGGCCTCAAGCTGGACCGTTTGGCGGGCTTTATTGCGCGCAGTGAGCTGCCGGACATGGACCAGCGTGACCTGATCAGCTTTGGTGATTGGGCGGTGCAGGACTATACGCTCAAACTCAATGACGCGACCGTGGCCACGCTGAAGTCCGGCCAGTTCGATTTCAGCCATTTCGACTGGTTCATCCCGACTGAGATCGACATGGCCGTGGATGGGCTGACGATTGATTTCGAGGAAATCACCGGCTTTGGCCTCGCCCTGATCGACGCGCTTGCCGATGATCCATCACTGCTTGAGGGGGAGGTGGACGGCGCCGATGAGCTGGCCCAGTTCCAGACCGGCCTTGCCAAGGCCCTCGAACTGCTGCCCGAGCATGGTCTCGATACGATCACGTTCAGCGCCGACACGCGGCTGTCCTGGTCAAGCGAGACCGGCGCCACCGCGTTTGCCCTTAACACGGACGCGAATGATTTCGGCAATGGCGCGATCAGCCTGTCACTGACCCTGCCGGACTATTCACAGATCCAGGCCGCCGTCGAATCCGATGACATGGAAGCGGCGATGTCCGAGGCATTCGAGACCCAGTTCGCTTTCAATGGCCTGCGCCTGTTCGAGCGTGATGGCGGTGGCTATGACAAGATTTTCGGGTTCGCCCAGGCCATAGGCCAGGAATATCCGGATGAAGGCTGGGGCGCGATGCTTGGGGCCATGGAGCCAGCCGACATGCGCAACTATATCGCGACGATGATCCGTATCGGCAAAACCGAGGCCGAGGCCGAGTTTCCACCAGCTGGCATCTGGCTGGAGGAAATTGCCAGCTATTTCGCCGAGGGCGGTGAACTGGAAATCAAGCTCGCCCCTCCACAGCCGATCAACAAGACCTTGATCGAAAGCTATGATGGGGAACCGGAACCCGCCGAGATTGTCGAAATTTTCGGGATATCCGTCACCCACAGAAAATAGCCGCACTCAATGCTTGACCAGACGGCCCGCGCGCCTCATCTCTGGCTACAGAAGATTCTGGAGTATTCATGACACGACTCGACGACGAGCCTGAAGCCAAACCAATGAGCGAGCCAAATGCCTTTCTCGAAGAGGCGCTGTTCAAGGCCCGCACGATCATGCTGACGGGCGGGGTTGATGATGCCCTGGCTCGGCGGATCTGCGAGCGCCTGCTTGCCCTTGCATCCCATAGCAGCGACCCGATCCTGCTGGTTGTGTCTTCGCCGGGCGGGCATGTTGAATCTGGTGACATGATCCATGACATGATCAAGTTTGTCGGTGCGCCAGTCAAAGTGCTTGGGTCCGGCTGGGTCGCCAGTGCCGGGGCACTGATTTATGCGGCTGCCCAGCCACAAAACCGCTACGCCTTGCCGAACACTCGCTTCCTGCTGCATGAACCGCGGGGCGGCGTGGGTGGCCAGGCCTCAGACGTCGCCATCCAGCTGCGTGAGATCGTGCGCATGCGCGAGCGGCTGAACAATATCTTTGCCAAGGCCACCGGCCAGTCACTGGACAAGATCAAGGCCGATACGGATCGCGACTACTGGATGAGTGCTGAAGAAGCGGTCGAGTACGGTCTCGTCAGCAAGATTGTCAGCCATCATAGTGAAATAAAATAACTCAAAATCCTTCCGCAGATTTGCAAGGTGTAAAGGAATTTCGGTGAAATTTTCACACTCGTAGAGTGAGTGTGGGGATATTTATGCCTGTTCGCGTGGGTGAAATTGCCGAAACAACGCGCCTGATTGGTGATGACACCACGATTGCGTCCGTCCTTGCGCTGTTCCTGGCCGATGGCGATTGTGAGTGGCTGACGGTGGTGAAAGACCGTCGTCCGGCTGGTTTGCTCAAGCGCGATAATATCATGGAGCTGGCGGCCTCATCAGGCGCTGAAGCTTTGCATGCCCTGACCGCAGGTGAGATGATTGATCTCAAGCCGCTGCGCATCGATGCGGCCATCCCGGTGGCCAAGCTCGCCATGGATCACCAGGGATCGAACTTCCGCCAATTGCTCAATGGCGCGATTGTTACGCGTGAGCGGCGTTTTATCGGCGTGTTGACGCTACCAGCCCTGCTCAAGGCAGTCGCCCGCGAAAATGCGGCGCGCGCCCATGCTATGCGCCAGGCCAGTGTCGAGACGCCCATTACATCCGAAGCTGCCCCGCCAGCGCCCAGCCCTGAACCGACCGTTCGCGCTGCATATGCGCCCAGCGCCTCCAATACCCAATACCTGATGGCCACGCTTGCCCATGAAGTGCGCACGCCTTTGACGGGCATGATGGGGCTGGCTGAAATGCTCGCGTCGCGCTTGCAGGACAGCGAAAGCAAGGAGATTGCCCAGACCATTGTGCAGTCCGGCGACACGCTCGATCGCATCCTCAAGGACACGCTGGACTATGTCAGCCTTGAATCCGGGGCCCAGAAAATCTCACCAGAACCGTCAGATCTCGGTCAGCTGGTGGGTGAGTTGCGTCGTCTCTGGTCGGCCCAGGCCTCGCGCCGGGGACTGTCGCTCTATATCGGCCTGGCACCGGATGGCCCGCACCGTATCGACGTCGATATTGGCAAGGTCCGCCAGGTGACGAACAACCTGATTTCCAATGCCCTGAAATTTACCTCGCGTGGCGGTGTCTCGGTTACGCTCGGCACAAGAACGCTCGGCGAAACCCTGATGCTTGATGTTGAGGTCGCCGATACCGGGCGCGGCATTGCCAAGGCGGATCGCGAGCGTTTCTTCAAAGCGTTCGAAAAGGGCGAGATGGTGGCTGACGCGCCTGGATGGGGCCTCGGCCTGACGATATGCCACGCATTGGCACGCCATCTCGGTGGGCGCCTGACCCTGACTGACAATCCCGGCGGCGGCAGCATCTTTACGCTCAGCGCCCCGGTGACCACCTCTGCCATTGTCACCATGGAGAGTGGGCGCACGCTCAAGTCCGGTCGCTTTTCGCTTGGCGACGTCCTGGTCATTGAAGACCATGAGGCCTGTGCCATGGTGATGATCAAGGCGCTCGAGACGGCGGGCTGGACCGTCCATCATGCCGCCAGCCTGCACCTGGCTGAAGAGGTGCTCGCGCGCCGCGACTTTCAGGCCATCCTCAGCGACCTGCACCTTGGCGATGGCAGTGCGCTCAGCCTGATCGAGAGCCTGCGTCGCCAGGAACCGGCCGAGCGCGCCACCCCGATCCTTGTTACCACGGCGGATCTCACCGATGCGGCCCGCCAGGCCTGCCTGACGATTGGCGCAGACCGGGTGATCGCCAAGCCTGTGCAGGGGCCTGAACTGGTCGCCACGTTGGCCGATGTGTTGATGTCGCACGCCGCCGAGATGCCAAGCCTGCCACAGCTGCGTCGTCGTCTCGCCGGATAGGTTGCCGATGTTAAATGCGGGGGGCGTCGGGCACGGGCCTAGCGGCCAAGCTCCTTCATCGCGTCCTCAAGCCCTTGCAGGGTCATCTCGAACATGCGGTCAGGGCCAATCAGCTCCCGGATCAGCTGGATCGAGCCGGTATATTCCCACGCCCCGGACTTGACCGGATTGAGCCAGGCCAGGTTCGGATACTGATCGACAAACCGTTTGATCCACAGCCCGCCCGGTTCCTCGTTCCAGTGTTCGACAGAACCGCCTGCATAAGTGATCTCATACGGGCTCATCGTTGCGTCGCCGACAACGATCACCTTGTACTCCGAGGGGTATTTGTGCAGCACGTCCCAGGTTGGGATCACGTCAGAGCGGCGGCGTCGATTATCCTTCCACAGGCCCTCATAGGGGCAATTGTGGAAGTAGTAATATTCCAGGTTCTTGATCTCGGCGCGCGCCGCAGAAAACAATTCCTCGACGACTTTGACATGTGGGTCCATCGAACCACCGGCATCCAGCAGTAGCAGCACAGACACCGTATTGCGCCGTTCGGGTCGCATCTCGATATCGAGATAGCCTTGCTTGGCGGTGTTGCGGATTGTCTGGTCAAGGTCGAGCTCATCAGCGGAGCCTTCACGCGCCCATTTGCGTAGCCGTTTCAGCGCCACCTTGATATTGCGTGTGCCTAGCTCCACGCTGTCATCATAGTTTTTGAATTCGCGCTTGTCCCAGACCTTGGTGGCGCGGCGATGGCGGGATTTCTCCTGCCCGATGCGGATGCCTTCCGGGTTATAGCCATTGGCCCCGAAAGGTGAGGTGCCGCCAGTCCCGATCCACTTATTGCCGCCCTCGTGGCGTTTCTTCTGCTCTTTCAGGCGCTCCTTGAGCGTTTCCATCAGCTTCTCGAACCCGCCCAGAGCCTCGATCTGGTCCATCTCCTCCTTGGTGAGGAATTTTTCGGTCATTTTGCGCAGCCACTCTTCTGGCAGTTCCTGCGCCTCGACCGCGTCGGCCATTGTATCCAGCCCCTTGAAGACGTT
>CBDUKI010000158.1:0-5990 GCA_965367765.1 uncultured Henriciella sp. | reverse complement strand
AATTGGCGCCAGGCCCGGCGCGGACCCGGTCAGGATGTGTCGATAATCGCCGGGAGCGGACGCGCCAGCACGCGGACCCAGACCCAGATTTCCAGCGCGCCGCGCTGCATCAACCGGCCCATCCAGTAATGAATGGCACACAGATGCGCCTCGCCGGAGGCATTGTCCATGGCGACATGATGAGCGCAGGGCTGGCCCCGCCGTCGCCCGAGCCAGGCGCGCAGGTCTGACGGGTCATCGCCAATCAGCACCACACAAACGCGGCCCGTCTGCGAAATCTCGAACAGCACCTCTCGCCCGCTCGCCCGGACCCAGGCCCGCAGCCAGAACAACTGCCAGCACACCCACGGCCAGTAATAGACCGGAACATGCGCATAATGGCGCGGATTGAAGCTGATCTCCATGCCCGCCAGTATAAGGCCGCGACAACAGGCCGGGGATAGAACGTGGAAAACCGTAGGTTTTCCGGGGCGTTCGCGCGGGACAGAAGGGCCCCGCAGCCCCCTAGCCGCCGATCATTCGCTCTTCGACCAGCGTTTCAACCGCGCTGGAATAATACAGCACTTCGGCAACATCCTTGCGCACCGCGGCATTGTGATCCGTAAAGGCCGTCATCGTGTCCGTGCGCACGGTGGGCGCGCCGAAGGCGTCGGTAAAGGCGCTGACCAGGGCAGCATCCTCGTCTTCACGGGTCAGCACCCAGACCAGGACCAGCTTGTCATCCCCGAAAACCAGCTCGGCCAGGCGTGGGGCGCCGAAATAGTCGAAGCCTTCGCAGTCAATCTGCATATGGCTGGCAGTGCCGGGAATTTGTGGCGGGTTGATCGCGCGCAATGTCTGGCTGGTGCACAGGCCGTCAAGATTGGCCTGGATCGTCTCGACCGACGCACCAAAGGCAAAGGCCGATGGCGTCTGCACCATCGCGGCCGGATCGGGAACACTGGCGCAGGCCCCGCAGATTGCGGCCACAAGCGCCGCCATTCCGGTTTGTCTGATCATCGTCCCCTCCCTGGCAGGCTCTATGGTGCCAGACGATATCCACCCGATTCTGTCAAGAGCAGGCGCGCCTGGCCCGGATCCGGTTCGATCTTCTGGCGCAGGCGATAGATATGGGTTTCCAGCGTGTGCGTGGTGACGGCGGCATTATAGCCCCAGACCTCTGAGAGCAGCTCGTCCCGGCCAACCGACTTGCCGCCGGCCCGGTAGAGATATTTGAGGATATTGGTCTCTTTCTCGGTCAGGCGGATCTTGCGCTCATCCTCGCGCACCAGCAGCTTCATGGACGGGCGGAACTCATACGGGCCAACATCGAATGTCGCATCTTCGCTCTGCTCGAAACTGCGCAAATGGGCGCGCACACGGGCCAGCAGGACAGAGAACTTGAACGGCTTGGTGACATAGTCATTGGCCCCGCTGTCGAGGCCAAGGATGGTGTCGGCGTCGGTGTCCTGGCCGGTCAGCATGACAATCGGCGCGCGCACACCGCGCGTGCGCATCAGCTTGCAGGCCTCGCGCCCATCCATATCGGGCATCTCAACGTCCAGCAGGATCAGGTCGACACGCTCGGCCTCGGCCTGGCTGACACCTTCTGCGGCGTTCGCCGCCTGCAACACATTGAACCCTTCATACAGGCTGAACTGTTCCGCCAGCGCCTCGCGAAGATCATTGTCATCATCAACCAACAATAGCGTCTTGGTCACGGCCATGTTCGTCTCCCTTGTCCATCCGCGCTCAAATAGGCACTGTTGAATCACAATTCATCACATCTCGTGCCCTAGGCTTATCACAAAAAGGAGAGCAATTCGTGACCAAGGCCGTTTTCTGCGCCAATGACCGGGGAGAATTGCGGGCCGGGACAGACCTGTTCCGCTGTGCCATCGGCAAGGGCGGCCTTATTGCAGCCGATGCCAAACGCGAGGGCGACGGGGCCTCGCCAATCGGGGACTGGCCGATGCGCCGGGTATTCTACCGTGCCGACCGGCTGGCACGTCCGCAGACGCAACTGCCCTGCATCCCCCTGCGCCCGCAGGATGGCTGGTGTGATGACCCGGCGCACCCATTGTATAACCGTCCGGTGACACGGCCATTTGCCGCCAGCCACGAAGCGCTGTGGCGCGAGGACCATGTCTATGACGTGATTGTCGAGCTCGACCACAACCAGGCCCCGGCAATGGCCGGGCGCGGCAGCGCGATCTTCTTCCATCTGGCGCATGCTGATTACCGCCCGACAGAAGGCTGTATCGCTGTTGCTCTGGATGACATGCGCACCCTTCTGACGCAGGCCAGACCAGGCCTCGCCCTGGCCATCCAGGCGGCGCAAACACAGGCATAATATTAAGCTAATAAATGGCGCGGTTCTTGCAGCGCGGGTTTACCTTTCGTTAAGGACAAACCCAAGTGAACATTCCTGATCACAGCCATTACCCCTCGCATGCGACCCGCCGGACCTGGCGTGAGGATGCCATCGTGCTGGGCGCGCTGGGCGTGATCATGGGACTTGGCGTACACCTGTTTACCCTGCCCAAGGGCGCAGACCCGGTTCCGGTCGAGATCATTGAGCCGAGCGATCCTGTCCCGGGTGAGACTGATCCTGACCAGCCCGAGACGCCTGAAACACCCGAAGCGCCAGAGCCCTATGTCGAAAGCCACCCGGTTGAACCCATGCTGGACGAGACACGCCTGATCCCGACGCAACCGGCCTTCATCACCCTGTTCGGGGCCAATACGCCTGAGCGAATGTGGTACCTTGCCAATCATGATGTCCCCGAAGGCTTCTGGCGCAACGATTTCCGCCAGGAAAATATATCCACCGGAGCGAACGGGCTGAGCCTGGCCATCACACGCAAGGCTGAGCGCTCGGCAAGGCCGTGGAATGGCAGTGAGATCACCACGCATGAAAAATATGGCTATGGCCGCTATGAAGTGGTGATGTCACCAGCCCGCGGATCTGGCCTGATCTCATCCTTCTTCACCTTTACCGGACCCTATTTCGGCGATCAGCATGACGAGATCGACATTGAATTCCTTGGCAAGAACACCCGCCAGGTCGAACTGAACATGTACACGAACAACCGCTCTCAGGGGGCCAAGGTCATCGAGCTGCCATTCGATGCGGCCGATGGGCTGCACGTCTATGCGTTTGAATGGTGGCCCGATGAGGTGATCTGGTATGTCGACGGGATCGAGATCCACCGGGTGACCTCGGAGAATTATGAGATTCCGAAATATTCCGGGAAGATCATGATGAACCTGTGGACGGGCAAGATGCCGGACTGGCACGGTCGGGCCAACTTCGAATCCGGCGTGACAGCGGACTATGCCTGCGTGTCATACCGCCCATTCGGCACGACGGCCCGCGCCTGTTCAGACTTCTACCAGCCCCAGATGCTGTACCGCCAACCCCTGGCCCCGAGCTGAGGCGGCTAGGGCTCACGCGGCCCAAACAGGGCGGTGCCGACCCGAACATACGTGGCCCCCAACCGCGCCGCCAGCGCATAATCGCCTGACATGCCCATCGACACACTCGCCAGGCCATGACGGTCTGCGAGCTTTTTCAGCAAGGCGAAATGCGGGCCTGCCGGTTCATCAACGGGTGGAATGCACATCAAGCCCGTGACCTTGCCGGGCCAGCTCGCCCGCGCCGCCACCAACAGGTCCGCCAGCCCATCCACGCTGACCCCGCCTTTTTGCGGCTCATCCCCGGTATTGACCTGGATCATCAGGTCGGGCGGGTGCACACCGGTCTTCTCGACCGCCTTGACCAACGCCTTGAGCAGCTTAGGCCGGTCCAGCGTCTCGATCACATCGAACAGGGCCACGGCCTCTTCGGCCTTGTTGGTCTGCAACGGGCCGATCAGATGCAGCTGCAAACCCGCCACCCCGGCGCGGCGGGCCTGCCAATGGGCTTCGGCCTCCTGTACGCGGTTTTCCCCAAACAGGCGCTGGCCTGCCGCCAGGGCGGCCTCGATGCGGGCCTCAGACTGGCGTTTGGACACGGCGATGAGGTGCACATCCGGGCCGATCTCAGCCAAAATCCTTGCCCGGGCCTCGCCAATATCGTGTTGATCTGTATCTGTGCTCATCATGACGTTGAAACACCAAGCCGGGCTGGACCGCAAGCTGCTTCGCGCGATCAGGCGCACACGCTTGCACCTGCCCGCTCACTTGCCCGGCCTGATCTTCCTGACCGATCCCCAACGCACGCCCGACCCGGTGCGCACAGCCGCGCGCTTGCCCGCCGGAAGCGGCATCATCTATCGTCATTTCGGGGCTGATGATCGAACAAGTATCGCTTCGGCCCTGGCCCGCCTGGCGCGTCAAAAGGGATTGTCCCTGCTGCTCGCCGCTGACCCTGCCCTTGCTCTGGCGGTCGGCGCAGACGGGGTGCACTGGCCAGAAGCCCGATTGGGTGAAGCCCATGCCTGGCGCGGCACTTTTGCGATCCAGACCGCCAGCGCCCATTCTCGCCGCGCGATTAACCGTGCCTGGCAAGCTGGCATGGACGCGGCGCTGGTCTCAACCATCTTTACGTCGCGCAGCGCCAGTGCCGGACGCCCCATCGGCCCGGCCCGCCTCGCCCAGCTCGCTGCCGGGACGGACCTGGCGCTCTACGGCCTTGGTGGGGTTAATGCTAACAATGCCGGGCAGATCGCTGGTTTTGCCGGCCTCGCCGCCATTGACGGCATTGAGACCGGGTCAGGCGACTAGACGCCCCTCAAAGCTGATTAAGGTCCGGCAGGGTGCCGTCTTCACCCATCCACGCGCGGCTGAATAGTTCACGCGCATAGGTCTCCGATGCGGCATCGCCCTTGGCCCGGAAGGTCTCTGCCAGTCCATACAGGGCATAGGCATTGTTCGGGGCCTTGATCAGCGTGCGGTAGAATTCCCGTTCGGCCCGATCAAGCTGGCCATCCTGCAACAGGTAGAGGCCCAGCGTCTGGCGGGTGGGATAATACCACCAGGTCGGCTCGAAATATGGAATGGCACTTTCGGACTCAACCGCTTCTTCCATGGTCGCGATAGCACCCGTCAGGTCGCCATCGGCAGCCATCAGGCGCGCTTTCAGCGTCAGGTTTGCCACCTTCAGAATAGTCGGCAACGGAATGCCCATTTCGGGAGCATACGCATCATAGGCCGGGGCCTCGGTGAGGGAACCGAGGGCTGCCAGTTCGGCATGGGCGGCGTCCAGCTCGCCGCGCCGGGCGAACACTGTGCCACGGGCATAATGCCAGGCCATACGCATATAGACATGCGCCGCAGCCGGTTCAGGACGCGCCAGCACGGCCTCATCCGTGCCATAGAGCAGGTCCGTGAAAATCTGCGAAGCGGCGACATGTTCCGAATAAGGCTCGGACATGTCCGGGTTCAGCGCGACAATGGCACCAAGTTTGGCCGACATGGCCTGCGCCGTGGCGGCGTCTCCGGCAAATTGTGAACTGGCCACGACGAAATGGACATTGTGCGGATAATAGACCGCGCCATAGAAGCCGGCATTGTCGCTCCCGGCAATATAGGCTTCATCCGCCGCGATGGCGGCGATATTGGCCGCGTGAGCCTTCTTCCAGCGCCCAAGCCGCAAATAGATATGCGATGGCATGTGCACGAGGTGACCAACGCCCAGCGATTGCTGCCACAGCGTATCGGCATAGGCCTCGGCGCGGTACGGATCGATCGAGGATTCGGTGACGTGAATATAGAGGTGGATCGACGGGGCATGATCCGGGTTGATGGCAAGCGCATCTTCCAACAGCGCCAGCGTACGTTCGGTACGCCCGAGCGGCAGTCGCGAGCCGGGTTGCCAATAATTCCACGGCTGCGTGTCCATATTGGCTTCAGCGGCCAGTGACAGGATGAACGTATCGGTCGGGAATTGCAGGGCCGCGCTGTCCATCGCGTCGGCAAACCCTTCAGCATCCTCGGCCACGGTCCCCTCGGCTGAGACCGTGTAGCGCGCATCCACGGCCTGGATCAGCGCGGTTTCAATCTCGCTT
>CBDUKI010000157.1:0-6004 GCA_965367765.1 uncultured Henriciella sp. | reverse complement strand
TGATATTGCGAGGCTTCTGATGCAAGGTAAACGGCCATGCCACCGAAATCAGCCGGTGTCCCCCAGCGACGAACCGGGACGCGCGGGATCACCTTGCTCGCAAAAGCTTCGGATGCCTGGCCGCCAGCCGTCATGTCTGTCGCAATCCAGCCCGGCAGGATGGCGTTTGCCCGCACGCCATAACGCGCATATTCCACGGCAATCGCCTTGAGCATCGAGATCAGGCCGCCCTTGGTCGCGGCATAAGCCTCATTTCGCGACGCGCCTTCAATCGCCGCCAGCGAGGCCACGCCGACAACCGAACCACCCGGATCGCCCGCCTTGGCCCGGTCTTCCATGTGCTTGAGGCTCTCTCGCAGGGTCCAGAATGCGCCGTCAAGATTGACGGCCATGTTCTTGCGCCAGGTCTCGGTGCTCATTTCCGAGAAACTGCGCGCGCCGAACCCGACCCCCGCATTGGCATAGCAGCTATCAATCCGCCCCATCTGGGTCACAACATCGGCGGTCGCGTCAACAACAGCGGCCTCATCCGAGACATCGACTTCCCAGCTTTTCACGTCACCCGTGCCCAGTTTGGACAGCTCTTCGGCGGCCTGTTTGTTGGCGTCGGCCTTGCGGCCCCAGATCGCCAGATTGGCGTTCGAAGCGGCGAGTGCCTGGGCCATGCCCAGGCCAATACCGCGGTTTCCACCGGTCACGAGGACTGTCTTTCCGGACAGATCAAAAGGCGCGTAAGTCATTTGTTTCATTTCCTTCCCAATTCAACCCATGCGGCGTGAAACAGCTGCCGCTGAGGAAGGCAACAGCCACGTGACTATTGTTTGACGGCTGACCCTTCGCGCATCTTGAAACCGCGGGTAACATCCTTGCGAACCGTCTGGTCCGTAGAGCGTGCAAGGACGATATTTTCGCGCTCACGGTCAATCTGCACACGGAAGCGCCGCAACGTGTTGAGGCCCAGAACCATGATGGGCTCATCGGTCAGTCCGAGATACTCAAACAGCGGCGGGTCGGATGCAAACATGGTGAAATTGCTGATCGAGTGATTGCCGATCTTCATCTTTCTGATGTTGACCTCATTGACCCGGCGTCGGCTAACATCGGTGCCTTCTATCCGACCGACATCACGAGCTTGAATAGCGACCCGTGCACGGTCCGCGAAGGCACGATTGATGTAGGTCACGCTTGAGCCGGTATCGACGAGCGCCAACCCGCTGCGGCCATTAATCTGCACCGGAATAAATAACAGGCCCTGGATATCCTGGTAATCGAGCTTCGAGCGCACCGTATTGCGCATCGAAACCGGGTTGCCATCGTAAAGGTCGATCCGGTTTTCGGAGAAGTTGAAATCGATCACGCGCGTCGACAGGGCCGACAGGGGCAGGATGGTCTTGTGCCCGGGGAATAGCCCGGCCTGATTGATCGCGGCGGGTAGCTGGTCGATATCGACATCCCCGAAGGCGACCGGGCCGACATCAATGGTCGGGTAGAGCTGCTGGCCCGCCACGCCAAGGATCATCACATCCTGATTGCGCGGATGGGCATTGGTCTGGGTCAGCAGGCTGTCATCGACCATGGCAAAGGTCGCCGCCGTGTCGAGCACGGCATATCCCGTCTGGTCCGCCACCTGGACTTCAATCGTCATGGCATCGCCGGCATCCACAGTCATCGGAATAGACTGTGGAACGCTGTGCATCTGGCTCTGGCATGCCCCGGCCAGGGCAAGCATGATCAGGCCGGATGCCATACCAAAAACCTGTTTGACCACGGCTGGACCTCCCGCCGAACAATCGGCTACTGGCCCCTATAATGTCACAGTTGTGGCAGATCAGGCAAATGTATCTGGATTTATCAGGTATTCGAGCGGCTTTCCGGCGAGGTATCTCTCGAGATTTTCCAGGAAGATTGCGTCAGTCCGTAACAACGAACCATGCGTGGCAGCAGAGATATGCGCGGTCAGCGTGACATCATCTCGCGACCAGAATGGCCCGTCCTCAGGTTGCGGCTCAACCCGCAACACATCCAGCGCTGCATGGGCCGGGTGACCCGCATCGAGCCCAGCCAACAGTGCGGCCTCGTCAACCAGTGCGCCGCGCCCGACATTCAAGAACAGACTGTCTGGCTTCATGCTCGCAAAGAAGGCGGTGTCAGCCACGTTTTCGGTTTCCGGCGTGTGCGGCAGGCAGACAAGGACCGCGTCAGCCTTGCCCAACCAGGCGGGAAGATCCTCCATCGTGATGATCCGGTCAGCATGCGGGCTGGCGCCACCAGAGCGCCGCACGGCCGTAACCTCTGCTCCCAATGCCTTCAGGCGCTGTCCAACCGCCTGGCCGATTCCGCCGAAGCCGAGCACCAGCCAGTGGGTCGATGAAAGTTCCCGAAACGCAATCCGCGTCCAGGCCGCATCTGCCTGGGCCTGTCGGCGTGCTGCGCCTTTCTGGAAATAGTCAAACCCAGCCCACAAGACCCATTCGGCGATGGCGTCAGACTGGGCATGGCATGCTGTATATTGACGCGCATTCTTTCCGATCGCCTGCAACATCGGATGTTCGGTCCCAGCCGCGCTCGACTGGAACCAATCCAGATTCTCGAAGGACAGGACCATCTTGAAGTATTCACGCGCAGCCGGGCTGAAGAACGCATCCTGTGTGCCGAACGACAGAACGCCATCCGCCTCACTCTCGCCCCATGGGTGTTGCACATCTGCCTGATCTGTCAGGACCAGGGGTGAAATCCGGTCAGCAAAGGGCTTGAGCGCGGGTTCGATCCGCGCGAACGTATCAGCATGAAGAAGCAGGTGTTTCAAAGATCCCTCCGGGTGGCGTGTCTGGCTGTCATGACTTTCTTGCCAGCTTTGAGCATGCATGGCCAAGCCATTACGCGAAGTCAGGACTATCTTCGCGATGTGATTTCGCTGTCTGAAGTCCTCGGCAAGGCCCACGCGGTGCGCATCGTCTGCAATGGCCGCAATGACCAGCATTGGCGCGCTTACATGATGCGCCTGCTTGAGCTTGAGGCCCCGTATCAAGGTGGCCTTCGTCGCTCCATGGTCGATGGCTTCAATGCCGGGTTTGCCACCGGTGAAGCCATGCATCAGGCCTGCGACGCGGCAACCAAGGCCGCCGAGAAGGATTATGCCGCCCAGGGCCAGGCCCTGACGCTGACACTGACGGCCGAAAATATTCCCGATGCGACAGGACGGTAGAGACCGCCCTGCCAATTCGTGACGAGCCGGCTTTACGCCGGGCCAATCATTGGTCTGTCCCTCGGACAGTCACTTCAACGCTTGACCCGCGCCTTGCCGCGCCCTAGCGCCAGCGCCTTGATAGCCCCACGAAACGTACGCACCTCCTGCAGGGTCCAGTTGCCCCGGATGAAGGCGTTGCGGATATTGGTTTTCATGAGAGGCGTCTTGTCTGGCGGATGGAAATAGCCGGCCTTTTCCAGCTCCTCTTCGAGATGCTCGAACATGCGGATCAGGTCTTCGCGTGGAGCAAGGTCCCCAACCCCTTCATCGGTGCCCTCAAACCGGCCCTGTCGCCCTTGACCTACCCCCCAACTCGCGCAGAACACGCCCACCGCCTGGGCAAGGTTGAGCGAGGCAAATTGCGGGTTCACCGGATAGGTCATGATCGCATTGGCCAGCCCGACGACATCGCTCGGCAGGCCGCTGCTCTCACCACCGAACAGGACCCCACATGGCCCGCCATGCGCCTGCGCAAGACCGGCCCCACCACTGGCGTCGACAATTGGTTTTTCCATACCGCGCGGTCGCGCTGTTGCGGCGATGACCAGGGTCAGGTCGGCAAGCGCCTGCTCGGTCGTTTCGAAAACGCTCACGGTAACCCCGGCCTCGAAGGCACCAGCTGAAAGGGTTTCGGCCGCCGGATTTGGCCAGCCATCGCGCGGTGCGATCAGGCGCAGGTCAGTCAGTCCGAAATTCAGCATAACCCGCGCGGTCGAGCCGATATTTTCGCCCAACTGGGCCTGGTGCAGCAAAATGGCCGGATGTGTTGCAATCATGGCGTTTCCCTGCCTGACGCGGCCCGCACGGTCAATTCCGCGTGGTCAGTTTATCCACCCACCCGCACCTTCTCCTCTTGCATTCACCAGCCAGTTTGCTTGAGTGAACCTAGGGAGACGCAAGGGGACCATCGAATGTTGAAACCTGTATTGGCGGCCGTGGCCGCATTGTTTGCTGCTGGCGAATTGAGCGCGGCCTTTGCCGATGCCGATGCTCTGCTCAGGCCTGGCCGACGCCTGGATGACCTGACCTATGGCCTGCATGAAATCTGCCTGCCGGCCCAGGCAAGATCCCAATCGGTCGATCAGTTCATCGCCGAGAATGATGCCTCGCTGAAAGTGAAGAAAAGCCGGCTCGGCAACACCTCACAAACCGAGGCCTGGCTGGTGGGCAGCAAGAAATATGTTTCGGTCATGCGGCGGGGGGCCAATTGCACCGTGTCGACCAGCTTCGCCTATGACAAGCGCCGCAAGATCATGGATGACCTGAAAGCCATGCTCGCCGAAGGCACCAGCGACATTGAAGTGGTCGTGGATGCCGAATCCGACGCAAAGAAAAGTGGACGGATCGCCTATTGCCGACCCAATGCGGACGGCCAGAACAACGGCTATATTCTCGACCAATGGGTGCAGGAATTTGATCCACCCAAGGGCTCGCGGCGGCGCCGGGAGGTTCTGTTCATTTCAATTTCGGCACCAACGCGAACCTTCTGCAATTCCGGTTGAGCGATTGGGAAGACCGACCAAGGTCGCGTCTTTTCAGAGCAAAAACACGCCGCTAGACACACCGCGTTGCAGCATAGCTTTTGACGCCGCTGTTACAGCTGCTATAGGGCTGCGCAACGCGTTAAGGACAAAAGGAAATCACACATGGCAAAGATCAAGGTCGAAAACCCCATCGTCGAGATGGATGGCGATGAAATGACCCGCATCATCTGGCAGATGATCAAGGACAATCTGATCCTGCCTTATCTTGATGTCGATCTGAAATATTATGATCTTTCCATCCAGTCGCGCGATGAGACTGACGACCAGATCACCATCGACAGTGCCGAAGCCACCAAGAAGTATGGCGTCGCTGTCAAGTGTGCGACCATCACGCCGGACGAAGCCCGGGTTGAGGAATTTGACCTGAAGAAAATGTGGCGCAGCCCCAATGGCACGATCCGCAACATTCTCGGAGGTGTTGTCTTCCGTGAGCCCATCGTGATCTCTAACGTCCCGCGCCTTGTCCCGGGTTGGACACGCCCTGTCGTGGTTGGCCGCCATGCCTTTGGCGACCAGTACAAGGCAACCGATTTCCTGGTGCCAGGCGCCGGCAAGCTGACCATGAAATGGGAAGCCGCTGACGGTTCGCAGTCTATCGAGGAAGAAGTCTTCGACTTCCCGGATGCCGGCATCGCGATGGGCATGTACAATCTCGACAAGTCGATCACGGACTTTGCCCGCGCCTGCTTCAACTATGGCCTGCAGCGCAAGTGGCCGGTCTATCTGTCGACCAAGAACACCATCCTGAAAAAGTATGATGGCCGCTTCAAGGACATCTTCCAGGACATTTTCGACCGTGAGTTCGCCGACCAATTCAAGGAATTCGGCGGCACTTACGAACACCGTCTGATTGATGACATGGTCGCCGCGGCAATGAAGTGGTCTGGCGGCTATGTCTGGGCCTGTAAGAACTATGATGGCGATGTGCAGTCCGACACGGTTGCCCAGGGCTATGGGTCGCTCGGACTGATGACCTCGGTTCTGATGACTCCAGATGGCAAGACGGTCGAGGCCGAAGCTGCACACGGCACGGTCACCCGCCATTATCGCAACCACCAGAAGGGCGAGGCGACCTCCACCAACTCCATCGCGTCGATCTATGCCTGGACCCAGGGCCTGACGCATCGCGGACGCATGGACAACACGCCGGAAGTCACCAAGTTCGCCCAGTTGCTCGAAAAGACCATCGTCGAGACCGTCGAAAACGGCCAGA
>CBDUKI010000156.1:0-6096 GCA_965367765.1 uncultured Henriciella sp. | reverse complement strand
ATCAGGATCGTGAACAGGGTCAGCCCGGTCAGCAGCGCGGTTTCACGGAAAGCAATACCGATCAGGACCGGCATGAAGGTGCCGAGCGTCTGCAGGCCAACAAACTGGCGCAGGAAGACCAGCAGCATGATCCCGACCGGGATGGTCAGCAGCACGCGGTAGACCAGCTGCGTGGTCAGCGGCAGGCCATCAAAGCTGAACATGCGCAGAATGAAATCATCACTGTCCTGGACAACGGTGCTGGCCGCCAGGCGTGAGGGCTGCAGGCTGATCTGGACCGACAGTTCGGACGCGCCGACAACTTCGACAAGTTCATCCAGGCCATACCAGATCGGGTAGAATTTTGACGGGCTGCCAGACGGGAAATAGCGCCGGGACTTGCCGTCGACGCGGTATTCCAGCCAGCTTTCGGTTTCGGCGCGGCGGCGGGCATCATCAAGGTAAACCCCGTTGGCAATACGGGCCGGAACACCCTGGCTCTCAAGTACAGCACGGGCGAGCTCAAGTCGGCCCAGCTCCCCCGGCAATGGGCGGATCAGGGCTGCAACCTCGTCTTCGAGGTTTGACGAGAAGATTTCCTGCAAGGTCAGCTCGACCAGCGATTCATTGTCAGCCGATTGGCGGCGCAGGCTTGAAATCCAGACGATAAAGGCCTGGCGTTCAAGATTGGTCTCAAAGGGCAGGTCCGGCGGGCGCCCTTCGAGCTGCAAACTGTCGGGCAGCGGCGTGCGGCGCGATTCCTCGGTCAGCGTGGTGCGATAGCGCAGGATTTTCGGCCCGTCGGGATAGCGATAGGTCCAGATCGCCTTGCGGTTGCCGTCACTGCCTTCGCTGTTGATACGCAGGCCGAACGGGCCACTATAGAACTGTTCCTCGACGTTTTCCCGGACATCATTGCGCGCCGGCAGGAAGGTCTCGACCCGGACCGGGCGATTGCCCGCCGCAAACTCGATATAGACTTCCAGGTTCCAGATCGTTCGCGTCTGGTCAGGCACGACCGGATAGTCCTTCTGCACCGTCTTGTACAAGAAGATGGACAGGCCCAGGAGAATGAGACCGAAGGCCAGAAGCCGGGCGTGAAGGTGTCCGCTCAAGTCAGTTTAGCCTTCTGCGCAAGTGTCCGAGGAGGAGAATGTCGCCCCGGCATCGACCACGATACGACCGGCCAGGAATTCGCGGCCGATCAGCACCTGATAGTCGAAATGTTCGCGGTCTGCGAGCGTAAATTCAGCCAGGCCTGACACCCCACCAACACATAGGGGCAAATAGATGACAGGACGACGTTGCGTGCCGCCAGTCTTCAGCTTGATGGCCACAAAAGACGTGACGTTCTGGTCATAACGGATCGAGCGGCCATTCTTGCCGACCACGCGGAAACGCACCCAGCTATCCTTGCCCTTCTTCTTGTAGACCTCGATATCGCGGGCATAGAGCGAGCTGGTATCAGCGCCGGTATCGAGCTTGGCCTTCATTTCCAGGCCGAGGCGGCCAACATGGGCGTCCTCGATATAGCCGAGTACGGCCGGGTCATCACCACGTTTATTGTGCGGTTCGCCAAGGGCGGCGGGCACGAAAAGGCCGGTTACGGCCAGGACAAGACTAAGAATGAGTGGGGTTTTCATGTAGGTATCCGCTTAGATCTATGACGTAATAATTCGGGATCCGGTTTCTTTCGCAGCCCCTACGAAAGGCCTGTCAGCGGGCATAGCGAGGATGGTTAACGAAATCAACTCGTCTTGGCCTTTCCAGCCACGCGCCGGGCCGTTAAGGGAACACGATGTTGAAGACGCGGATCATCCCCTGCCTGGACGTGAAGAACGGGCGCACAGTCAAAGGCGTGAACTTTGTCGGCCTGCGCGATGCCGGCGATCCGGTCGCCCTGGCCCGCGCGTATGATGAACAGGGCGCGGATGAATTATGTTTCCTGGACATCACGGCCAGCCATGAGGGCCGCGACACGCTACTGGATGTGGTCAGCGCGACGGCAGAACAATGTTTCATGCCGCTGACTGTGGGCGGCGGCGTCCGCTCGGCAGATAATATGGTGGCATTGCTGCGCGCCGGGGCGGACAAGGTCGCGATCAATTCAGCAGCGGTGGCTGACCCGCAGGTTGTGTCGCGCTGCGCCCTGAAAGCCGGGCGCCAGGCCGTGGTCGTGGCGATTGATGCACGGGCAAATAGTACGGGCTGGGAAATCTTTACCCATGGCGGGCGCAAGGGCACTGGGATTGATGCAGTCGCTTTCGCCAGCGAAGTTGCGGCCCTGGGCGCAGGGGAAATCCTGCTGACCAGCATGGACCGGGATGGCACCAAGGCGGGTTATGACCTGCCGCTGCTCAAGGCCGTCACTCGTGCCGTCAACATTCCGGTGATTGCTTCAGGCGGAGCCGGAAAAGCCGAAGACCTGGCCCCTGCCGTGCTGGAAGGCGGGGCCAGCGCCGTGCTGGCCGCCTCAATCTTCCATTTTGGTGAGGTTAGCCTTAGACAAGCCCGCGAAGCCCTGGCCGCAGCCGGCGCACCGGTCCGCCCGGTTGAGGAGATTGATGGACATGTCTGACGCAAATCTGGGATCGGCCGAAAACCTGGCCCGGCAACTGGGTGAATTGGCCGCAACGATTGATGCACGCGCTGGCGGCGATCCGGGCACCTCCTACACCGCCAAATTGCTGCACAAAGGCCCGCTGGATTGCGGCAAGAAAATTGCCGAAGAAGGGGCCGAACTGGCCCTCGCCCTGGCGGCCCAAGGCCCGGTGGAGGTAACCAGCGAAGCGGCCGACCTGATCTATCACATGCTGGTTGGCCTGCGCTCAAAGGGGGTCAGCCTGAATGATGTCGCCACGGCCCTGGCCATGCGCCAGGGGACGTCGGGCCTGGAAGAAAAAGCCAACCGCCCCGACTAGGCGAGGCCTTTGCGGGTCAGCCAGTCCGTGCACACAGCTACGGCTTCACCCGCCAGTTCCGGGCGTTCGATATAGTAGTGATCGGCATTCTTGATGTCGTGATATTCCTTGTCATCATGGCCAACCGCAGCATACAGGCGTTGAGCATGGCTGGGCGTACAGGCTAGGTCCGCCGTATTATTGATGACCAGAACCGGACAGGTAATGCGGGCTGCATTGCCAAGCCCTGTCGCGTTGGTGTGGTCATAGCTCCATTGTGACATCCATGACCGCAGGGTCGCGAACCGGGCCAGGCCGACCGGGCCATCATTGGCGATGCGTGGCTCGCCGAGATAGCATTCATACGGCCGCCGGTCGGAAGGGTCCTGGCTCGGATCTGTCCAACGCACATCGGCCATCGTGCCATGAACGGTGAAGGCGCGTTCAGCATTTGGTTCACCCGCCGCGCGCAAATCCGCCAGGGCCTGCTGGACACGGGCCGTTATGCGTTGGTTGCGGGCAATCTGCGCCGCGCGGAAGCGGGCCACAAACGTATCTGTATAGGACGGCTGGTCCGGGCAGGCCGGGTCATAGATGTTCAGGCCAGGATCACGATTGAACGGATCGTCTTCATCCAGGATAGACGGGTCCATCCACTCGGTCAGCGTCACAGCCCGCGAAATATGTGCGGCCAGTAGCATGATGCCCTGCACAGGCGGCAGCTCAATCGCCGTCAGGTCGTATGGATCACCTGCCGGGGTTTCTGTTATGGTCGGGGTTTCCGCCTGGTCCTGATAGAACAAGGACAGCGAGCCACCACCGGACCAGCCCCCGAGCGTGACGGTCTCATAACCCAACCGGTTGCGTGCATCACGCAGGCAAGCCGCCAGGTCCGCCAGGCATTTCTCCATGATGAGCGCGGTGTCATTGCCGCGATAGCGGGGATTGCAATAGATGACATGGTGGCCCGCATGGGCGAGCGCAGATACCAGGGGCAGAAAGGCCCCGCCGCCGATTGGGTGCGAAAACACGATCACGGATTTTGATGGCCTGCCCTCAGGGAGCAGGCGCATGCATTCAACCACAACATTCGCACCGGCCCCGCCATAGACGTCCTTGAAGGCCGATGTTTCCTGGTGCAGGACGAGATAGGGTTCACGCGTGATCTTGACCATTGGCCGCTCCCTGAACGTGGCGATTTCGCCGATTATCGTTAAGTCAGGACTAGGAGAAAGCGCCGGGCTGGTCCACTATGTCTTCACGACAAGGGAGACAGAAAAATGGTCAAGGCGAAGGGCATCCATCACATTGCCATCATGGCAGCAGACATAAAATCGCATATCGAATTCTTTTCCGACGTGCTCGGGTGTGAGCTTGTCGCATTGTTCGACATGCACGGTGTTCCGGGTGGCCTGCACGCCTTCATGAACATGAATGACCACTCGTATTTTTCGGTCGTTCAACTGCCTGATGTCGGCAATATCCCAATCGAACTGGGGGTGACCCATTCGGGAACCGGGGCCGGTCCTAGCGCGGCAGGTACCATGCAGCACCTGGCCTTTCGGGTTGATAGTGAGACTGACCTGATCGCCATGCGCGACCGCATTCGCACCAAAGGCGTCAATGTCATCGGGCCGCTCGACCATGGCATGTGCAAGTCGATCTATTTTGGCGGACCCGACCAGATGACACTGGAAGTGGCAACCTCGGACGCGGCAGTCGACCCGGCGCGCTGGATCGATCCAGCCGTGCTTGAGAAGGCGGGCATCTCGGCCGAGGAGGCCGAACGCTACAAGGCACCAGACCCATATGCAGGCGAGGGTGGACGTGTCGCCCAGCCGCCTTATGACCCGGCCAAGCCGCACCAGGCCTATCCGAAGGAGATGTACGAGAAGATGCTCGCGACACCAGACGAGATGATCACCAAGATGGGCTCTTATGCGGAGCCGCCCGTCGCGGCATGAGCTGGCTACTGAAATGGGCGGGGATAGCGCTGCTCGGTCTGGTTGTGGCCGCAGTCGTGTTGCTGTGGGACCCGCTGCCGGCAACGCCGGATGCCGATGACCTCGCCGCCGAGGCGGCCAGGTATGATGTCGAGATCATTCGCGACACCTATGGCGTGCCGCATATATATGGGGACCGCGACAGCGACGTCGCTTTCGGGGTCGCTTATGCCCATTCCGAAGATGATTTCGAAACCATTCAGGAAACGATTGCCGCAACCCGCGGGGTAATGGCGCGCTATCGTGGCATGAAAGCGGCGCCGACAGATTATCTGGTCGGGCTGCTGGATATCTGGGATACGGAGGCCGGATATGATCGCGACGTCCCAGCCGATACGCGCGCGCTGGCCGAGGCCTATGCAGCCGGGCTCAACCTCTATGCCGCGGAACACCCGGACAAGACCTGGCCAGGACTGGCCCCCTTCACCGGCAAGGATGTTGTTGCCGGCTTTATCTTCAAGACACCGTTCTTCTATGGCCTGGATGCGACCCTGCTTGACCTGTTCGGGGACGAGCGCGGCAATGAACTGGCCCTGGCCCCGAGCGGCACACGCCAGGCCTGGACGGTGGGTCCACGCACCAGCCCGCCGCGCGGCAGCAATGCCTTTGCCGTGGCGCCCTTTCGCTCCGGCGATGACACGACGCGCCTGGTGATCAATTCGCACCAGCCGATGACCGGGCCGGTGGCCTGGTGGGAGGCGCATCTGGTGTCGAAAGACGGGTTGGAAATCCAGGGCGGCCTGTTTCCGGGCACACCGCTTATCCTGCACGGGTTCAACCGCCATCTTGGTTGGGCCAACACGGTTTCAAAGCCAGACCTGGCCGATGTCTACCGCCTGACCGTCAACCCGGAAAATGCCAATCAGTACTGGCTGGACGGGGCCTGGCAGGACTTCGAGAGCGATACGGTGACCCTGCGCATCAAGCTGTTCGGGCCGTTCGCCTATCGCACGAAGCGCAAGCTGAAGCGCAGCGCCCACGGCCCGGTGATCGAGGCCAGCCACGGCACTTATGCCCTACGCTATGCCGGGATGGGTGAAATCCGCCAGCTGGAACAGTATTACCGTATCAACAAGGCTCGCAACTGGACTCAGTTCAACACCGCCATGTCGATGAATGCGTTGCCCAGCATCAACTATATCTATGCCGACAAGACCGGCAATATCGGCTTCATCCACAATGGTCAGTATCCAAACCGGCCCGATGGCTGGGAC
>CBDUKI010000155.1:0-6177 GCA_965367765.1 uncultured Henriciella sp. | reverse complement strand
GATCCGATGGATGGCCTGGGTGATCCTGCCGTGGTCGAGGCGTCGGCTCGTTCACCCGTGAATATTCGCCGGGAGACGCCAACCCTGGCTGGCGCGCCCAGTGAAGACCTGCCGCCAGTGGAGACCGATCGCACGACCGAAGCGCCAGTTCGCTCTGCCGCGATGGATGGACTTGATATACGCAGTCCACAGGCAAGCGACACTCAGCCTGTTCGGACAGCGTCACTGCAGCCCATCGATTTAACTGCTTCACGCACGCGCCCCGAAACAATCGAGACACAGCCGCCTGCTGCACGTGCAGCCACTACGCGCTTTGCCGCCGGCGGAGCATACCAGGTTCAGCTGATGGCACTGCGCAGCCAGGCATCTGCTGAGGATGAGTGGGCCAAGCTTCGTCGACGTGACCCGGACCTGTTTGACGGTGCGACCTTGGATATCCAGCGCGCTGACCTGGGTTCCAAGGGGGTGTTCTACCGCCTTCGGCTCGGGGCGTTTGACAGTCGTGATGCGGCGAAGGCGTTCTGCGCCGATGTCAAAGCCGCTGGTAAAGACTGCATTGTCGTTGCTAAGGCCACTGGATGAGTATAGCGGCCTGCATCACAAGTATTTCAGGCCCGGTCCTCCTTGCGGAAGAGCGGGCCTTTTTGCGTGAGGCCCGGCCTTGGGGCGTGATCCTGATGGGGCGCTCTTGCCAGAACCGGGCGCAGGTGAGCGCCCTGGTGGGCGAGATCAAATCGGCGATCGGGCGCGATGCCCTGGTCTTCATCGATCAGGAAGGCGGTCGTGTTGCGCGACTGAAGCCACCAGAATGGCCAAGGTTTCCAGCGGCTGGTGTTTATGGTGCGCTGTACAAGACCGACAAGGCCGCTGGAGAGGAGGCTTGCCGCCTGGGGCACCAGCTCATGGGGGTGGAGCTATCGGACATGGGCTTGCACGCTGACTGCGCCCCAGTTGGGGACCTGCGCCAGACGACGACGCATGATGCGATCGGTGATCGTTCATTCGGATATGAGGTCGAGGCGGTTGTGACCCTCGGCCTGGCGGCCCTGGATGGTCTGTCCCAGGCGGGAGTCGCGGGTTGCATCAAGCACATGCCGGGGCAGGGCCGGGCGGTGGTGGATACCCATTATGACCTGCCTTCGATCGCAGATGATCTCAGTGCGCTGGATCAGGACTTTGACATCTTCGCCAAGCTGGCCACCAAGGCCGTAATGGGAATGACCGGTCATGTCAGCTATGACGCACTGGTTCCGGGCGAAGCCGCGACGGTGTCTGCGCAGGTAATTTCTAAAGTCATTCGCGGGCGAATCGGGTTTGATGGTCTGCTGATGACCGATGATCTTGGCATGAATGCCCTGGGGGGCGATCTGACCAGCCGCGGAAGCCGCGCGCGGGCGGCTGGGTGTGACATTCTCCTGCATTGCTCAGGCTTTCTGTCCGATCCGGCGGAAATCCTTGCCGAGATGGAGCAGATAGCGGGCGCTGCCGGTGAATTGACGGATGTATCGCTTGCGCGTGCCGAACGCGCAGAGGCATCTGTGCGTCCGGCCGTTGAGCTTGATCGCGAGGCCGCGCGCCAGCGCCTGGAGTCGCTGTTGCTAATGGCCGGAAGCGGGGTCTGAAGATGGAAATGATCTCTGCTGACCTGATGAACCAGGATGATGTCGAGCCGGAAGAGATTTTCTCCGTCGATATCAGCGGCTTTGAAGGGCCTTTGCACCTGTTGCTGGACCTGGCCCGGCGTCAAAAGGTCGATCTTCTGCATGTTTCTATCCTGGAACTCGCCACTCAGTATCTGAGGTTCATTGAGGATGCGCAGGACAAGCGGATCGATCTGGCAGCAGACTATCTGTTGATGGCCGCGTGGTTGGCTTACCTGAAATCTCGCCTGCTTCTGCCTAAACCGGAAGCCATCACAGATGACGAGACAGACGGCGATGACATGGCTACCCGCCTCGCTTTTCGTCTGCGACGTCTCGATGCGATGCGAGAAGCCGGGGAAGCACTGCTGGATGGCGCCATTCTGGGGCGTGACGTGTTCTCGCGGGGCGCGCCGCAACAGCCCACCGTGGTCAAGACCACCGAATACGACACCAGCATGTGGCACTTGATGCAGGCGTTCGGCGCCATTCGACAGCGCAAAGCCAAGGTTGCACCGCACACCCTGGAACGACAATACGTGCTGCCATTGGAGAACGCCCGTGACACGCTGCGTGGATTGCGGGCAAAGCTGACCGAATGGGCCAGCCTGGACGACATTCGTGCACAATTGACCAATGTTGATGATGATATTCCGCCGCGGTCTGTCACAGCCAGCGTATTCTCAGCAGCACTGGAACTGACCCGCGATGGCGAAGTTGATGTTCGTCAGGATACCCATTTCGGGCCGCTTTACCTCCGCGGGAAGGCGCCACAGCAAGAGGGGACTGCCCCATGACCTACTATAAGCAAGAGCCGAATGACGGGCTGGACGAGGCTCCAGAGGATATTCGTCAGGCCGTGCGGCAGCTGAGCTTTGCCTATCAACGTTCTGCAGAGACGCTGTATGAAGCCCAGGATGATGGTCTGGCTGAAGCCGTGCGTAGGGCCGAGGCTATCTTGTTTGCTGCCGGGGAGCCCCTGTCTGCAGCCCAGGTGGCCGAAGCGTTGCCACCCGGTGTGGATGTCCCGAGCGTGCTGATGACGCTGAAGACGCAATATACCAATCGCGGGGTACAACTTGTGGAAGTCGCCGGGAAGTGGCGTTTCCAGACTGCTGATGATCTCGGCTTCCTGTTCGTTGAACAACGCCACGAGCAGAAGAAACTGTCCCAGGCCGCACTGGAGACGCTGGCTATCATTGCCTATGGCCAGCCGGTCACACGCGCGGAAATCGAAGCCGTGCGGGGTGTAGCCGTGTCGCGTGGGACGATCGATACGCTGATGGAGGCCAAGTGGGTCAAGATCAAGGGCCGCCGCAAGACGCCGGGACGTCCGGTCACCTTCGGCACCACCGATGCGTTTCTCGAGCATTTTGGATTGGAGAGCCTGGACGTGTTGCCGGGACGTGCAGAACTGGAGTCCGAGGGGCTTTTGTCAGACGTCATCCCGGAAGGGTTCTTCACCGATGGCAGCCCGATGCATGACGAGCTGATCGATGAAGACGGCGAAAATGATCCGTTCGAGGATGACGGCGATGCGGGCTTTGTGACCGATTATGTCGGTGAAGAAGACGCCGAGGCGTGATATTGTGCGGTGCGAAGCCATTGTGGTTTCGCTGATCTGGCGCTATCCCTGTCATATCTGAGTTTGGAGAGTAATCATGGGTTCCGTAGGTCCATTACAGCTAGTTCTCGTTGCCATTGTGGCATTGCTGCTTTTTGGGGGTCGCGGGCGCATTTCTTCCATTATGGGTGACATGGCCAAGGGGATCCGGAGTTTCCGGTCTGGCCTGAAGGATGATGACAACCAGAAATCCGTCGAAGGCGACGATATGGTCAACATCACACCGGAAAAAGACAAAGCCGAAAACACCAAGTAAGCCGCGCGGGAGCTGCTGATCATGCTGCCGCAATTTGGTTTCGCAGAACTGCTTTTCATTGCGATTGTCGCCTTGGTCGTGGTCGGCCCGAAAGACCTGCCGATCATGATGCGCAAATTGGGGCAGTTCGTGGCCAAGGGGCGGGCCATGGCCAACGAGTTCCGTGCCGCTTTTGATGACATTGCCAAACAGGCCGAGCTGGACGAATTGCGCAAGGAAATCGAGACGCTGAAACGCGAGAATGAAATGACGACAGCAATGAAGGAACTTGCTGACGTCGAGCGTGACATCAATGAAAAGGTCATGCGTGAGCATCCCAATGCCGAGGTTGAAGCACCTGACGAAGCGCCGGAACCGGCCAGCGATCCTGAGGCCAAGCCGTCATGACCAGGGACCTGCCTGCTGATCAGAAGCCAGACATCCTTGAAGATGAAGTCGATGCGAGCCGCGCGCCGCTGCTCGACCATTTGCGCGAATTACGGTCTCGTCTGATCTTGGCGATGTCGGCGTTGGCCGTAGCGACGCTTGCTTGCTATTTTTTCGCCAAGCCTCTGTACAATATCTTGCTGCAGCCGCTGACCGATGCCGCGCAAATCGGCAAGGGGCACGCGGATTTTGAGCTGATCTATACTGCCCCGCTGGAAGTCTTTTTCGTGCAGCTGAAACTGGCAGTATTCGCTGGCCTGTTCCTGTCATTCCCGATCATGGCCTGGCAGGCCTATGCTTTCATTGCGCCGGGATTGTACAAGAATGAGCGTGGAGCCTTCCTGCCATTCCTGTTGGCCGCGCCGATCCTCTTCGTCATTGGAGCCGCGTTTGTCTATTTCGCGATGCTGCCGTTAGTGTCCCGGTTTGCACTGGGGTTTGAGCAACTGGGCGGGGAGGGGGTGGCCGCCATCGTGCCGCAAATCAAGGTGTCGGAATACCTGTCTCTGGTCATGGCTTTGATGATCGCATTCGGGCTGTCTTTTCAGCTGCCGGTGGTGCTAGGGCTGCTTGGCAAGGCCGGGCTGGTCGGTGCAAGCACGCTGCGCAAGGGGCGCAAGTATGCACTGGTTGGCATTCTTGCGCTCTCAGCCATTTTCACGCCGCCGGACGTGATATCGCAGATCATGCTGACCGTGCCGGTCTATGGCCTCTATGAGATCAGTATCTGGATCGTGATGATGATGGAAAAGAAGCAGGCGCAAGAGGAAGCCACGGCTGCCTAGTCAGCGAGGGCTAGTGTCGTTTCCGCTGGCATCTGCTCTTCGTAGAAATCGCAGTTCTGCAACGCCAGCCAAGATGGCAGCTTGGTCTCCAGTGTACCGCAAGCGCCTTCGAAATTGGCCGTTTCAGCGCCAACCAGAGTGCTGAGGTCAGCATCGCCAAAACGAACATCTCGAAAGCTTGCGCCAGCGACACGGGCCAGTGTCATGTCAACATCAACCATGACGGCGTTGTCGAACACGGCATTGGTCAGGTCGGCTTCCGCCAAGTTTGCCCGGGTCAGATTGGCCGCGGAGAAATCCGCACCCTCGGCCAGGGATTTCTGGAGTTGGGCCTTTGACATGGTTGCCCCAACGAACAGGGTGTCCATGAGCCAGGCGCCTCGCATCTGTGCCCCGCTCATGTCCGTTCCGGTCAGATTGGCCCCGTTGAAACGCGCGCCATTGAGGTCTGTACCAACGAAGGAGGACCCGGTCATGTCAGCCAGGCGCATATCAGCTCCAGCCGCCTTGGCGCGATCGAATGTGGCTGCGTGTGCCGTGCAGAAGCGCAGGTTAGCGCCTGAAAGGTTGGCCCCGGAATAATGCGCGTTGGAAATGTTCCAGCCTGCCATGTTGCCGCCATCGAGCCGGCACTCAGTACATGAGCCGCTATAGGATGGGGCCCAGGATATACGGGAAGTACCATCCTGTGCGCTGGCGGGTAGCGCGACTGCGGCCAGTCCGATAGTGGCAAGGGCCACGTGATGCAACTTGGCTTTAACCATCCGGGCGTTCTATCCCAGACTAGTTGCAAGACGAACTGAATTCGAGGTAATGACGCCGACATCTGAAAAGGTGTTGCCTTTTAGTGTCACCCAGCATGTCATAACTTTAATTATTCGCCTTGCGCCGTGTCGGAAATATGGCCGCAAGTATCGCAGGTTATCTCCTTGTCAGTCTCGTCGACATAAAGGGTGAAACTGCTGCAGCCGGGGCAAGATTCAGGAAGGTAGTCAGGGCTGGGAATGGCTTGAGCCTCTGCTTCTTCGGCCTCGTCCTCAGCCGCTTTTTCCTCACGATGCTTGTTCAGGATAACGATATTGTCAGGCATCTGTCCGCGCGAATAACCGCGTGAAATGAATTGTGCGGCCTCTCCCGTCAAAGGCGTACCTTCATTAGGCGCGATACCATCTCCTGTTCCGCGCCCGAGGCCGTCATGTGTCGCGTCGCCCAGCTCCGCCAGATCCTCGCGGGCCAGGTAAGACACGCCCAGCTCGCGGAAAATATAGTCCAGGATAGATGTGGCGCGTGTGATCTGATCATTCCCCGTCACTTCGCCAGCTGGCTCGAACCGGGTGAAGACAAAGGCATCGACATACTCCTCCAGCGGCACGCCATATTGCAGGCCCAGAGAAACGGCGATGGCAAAATTGTTCATCAGGGACCTGAAAGCGGCCCCTTCCTTAT
>CBDUKI010000154.1:0-6212 GCA_965367765.1 uncultured Henriciella sp. | reverse complement strand
GACCCGGCTGCAATAGGGCCAGTGGACATAGAGGCCAACACCGTAGTGCGGGCCGAGCGGGGACATTAGAGCAGGGCGGCCTTGAGCTTGGTAAAGGCCGCGGCGCGGTGCGACATGGCGTGCTTTTCGGCCGGGTCCAGCTCGGCATAGGTCTGGCTGCGCCCAAGCGGCACGAAGACCGGATCGAAGCCGAAACCCATCTCGCCACGCGGCGGCCAGGTCAGTGTGCCATGTGCTTCACCGGTGAACACCTCTTCGTGACCGTCCGGCCAGACCACGGCCAGGGTCGAGACGAATTTTGCCTTGCGATTGGCCGCGCCTGTTGCCTGGAGCATGTCCTCAACCTTCTGCATGGCGGCGTAGAAATCGCGCGGTTCGCCGGCCCAATCTGCCGTGTTGACGCCGGGCATGCCGCCCAGCGCGTCGACCATGATGCCGCTATCGTCCGACAGCGCCGGATGCCCCGTGGCGGCACAGGCCGCACGCGCCTTGAGCAGGGCATTGCCTTCGAATGTGAACTCGGTTTCTTCCGGTTCCGGCAGGTCGAGATCAGCTGCGGAAACGATTTCAAAGCCCAGCGGTTCGAACAGGTCTTTCAGCTCTGCCACCTTGCCCTTGTTATGCGTTGCGGCGATCAGGCGGCCAGGCTTTAGGGGTCTCGACATGAGCTGTGGCTCCGTTCTTGCTTTCAATCAGGAATATCAATATCGTTTAACGGTAAGTGTTAATGTTTACAGGGCAAGATTTGCCCTGAATCAGGACGGGATGACAGATCGATATGTCAAACGCCAACACAAATTCAATGGCCGCGATTCTGTCGCAGGTCGTGTTGTTCATCTACTGGGCGGCGATCATTGTCGGGATCGGCGGTTTCCTGCTGGTCGGTACAGGGCTGCTGGGCACGATGAATGGCGGGGCGGTGATCCTGCCCGGCATGGAAGCCTATGCTGAAGACGTCAAGCCAGGGCGCATGTTCGTCGCCATGGTGGGCATTGTCGTGTTTGCCGCCGGGATTGCTTATGTCTGCAGCCAGTTGCGGCGCATACTATCGACCCTGGCAGAGGGCGACCCGTTCGTGCCGGAAAACGGCCCGCGCCTGACGCGGATTGCCATGGCGATCGCCGCGATTGAGATCATTCGCACACTGGCGACATTGATTATCGACGCGACCGTGGATCTTGGCGATCATTATGTGGCGTCCATTTCATTCAACTTGACCGTCTGGGGCGCTGTGGTCGTGCTGTTCGTCCTGGCGCAGGTGTTCCGTGAAGGTGCGCGCCTTCGCGAAGAACAGAAAATGACGATTTAGGAGGGCCGCAAGATGACGATTCGAGTGACCCTGGACCGGGTATTGCTGGACAAGCGCATGTCACTGACCGAGCTGTCAGAACGTGTCGGTGTGACGCTGGCCAACCTGTCTATTCTCAAGACCGGCAAGGCCAAGGCCGTGCGCTTTTCAACCCTTGAGGCCCTGTGCCGGGAGCTTGACTGCCAGCCGGGCGACATTCTCGAATTCGAGAGCCCTAACAAGGACAAATCCTCCGAAGCGGCCTGACCAGCTTCAATTTGTGTCTTACAGAATAAATCCAATCAGAATGAACGGGATCAGGCCGAGACCGGTGGCAATCATCGTTGTGCGGCGATAGGCCGGTGCGAGCCAGCCGACCAGAATGCCGCCGAGAACGGCGATGGCGAGCGCAAGCCCGACGAGAACCCCATAGAGACGGTACAGGCGCGGGCCGTGCCCCTTATGCAGTTCCATCAGACCCGCCATCAGGTTGGGCTGGACCCTTGTGGCCTTCAGGCCGTCTGGCGTTTGGGCCAGTTCCAGAAATGTACGCGAGGTTGGACGCAACTGGACCATATCGCCGCGCCCGCGGACATATTCGAACCTGTGATCAATCCCGGCATCCTTGAGCAGTGTACGGATATCAGCTTCCAGCGTCTCGCTGTTGAAATCGAGTTCGGCATTTGCGGGGAGCGCAATCTCGGTGCGCGTCATCGTTTCGCTGGCGCCAGCGAGGTGCAGGCCGCCCGTCATGGCCATCAGCAAGATAGCAGGGGCCATGAAGCCAGCGACATAAAGATGGATGCTGATCAACAGCCGACGAAGTTTAAGCGGGTTCATGATGGTATCTTTTGCAAAGGATGGAAGGACGCTGCACTGACTGGCGCAACACGAAGTTTAACGCCCGGCCAGGCCGCATCCGTCGGTCCAGATTGTCACACCCTGTCACGGCGTGACAGGCAGGTCTAACCGATGGCCTTGCGCTGGGCTTCGAACAATTGCGTGCAGCCCTTTTCGGCCAGGCGCATCATTTCATCCAGTTCGGCGCGGGTCATCGGGCGTTCTTCGCCGGTGCCCTGCACCTCGATGAAACCACCATCGGAACTCATCACCACGTTCATGTCCGCTTCGCCGTCGGAGTCTTCAGGGTAATCAACGTCCAGCACTGGGGTGTCCTGGAACAGGCCGACAGAAATGGCCGCCGCCTGCTTGAGGATGGGATCGGTCTCCAGCACGCCTTCTGCCTTGAGATATTTCAGCGCCATGGCCAGCGCGACGAAGCCCCCGGTGATCGAGGCCGTGCGGGTGCCGCCATCGGCCTGCAGGACATCACAATCGATGGTGATCTGGTTTTCGCCCAGCGCCTTCAGGTCGACCACGGAACGCAGGGACCGCCCAATCAGGCGCTGGATTTCCTGTGTGCGACCGGACTGTTTTCCGGCTGCGGCTTCGCGCCGTCCGCGTGTATGGGTCGCGCGCGGCAGCATGCCATATTCCGCCGTGATCCAGCCCGCGCCCGAACCGCGCATCCAGCCGGGCACCTTGTCAGTCCAGCTCGCTGTGCACAGGACATGCGTATGGCCGAACTTGGCGAGGCATGAGCCTTCGGCATAGCGCGTGACGCCAGTTTCGAGGCTGATCTCGCGCAACTGATCGGCGGCGCGTCCGGACGGGCGTTTGAACGTGGTCATGGGCTTTTCCTGGGCTCTGAGCTTGTGTTGGGGGCAAATTGCGGGTTTCGGCTCGGCTGTCTAGGGCAGATGCTGTTGGCACAACAAATACCGAGCAGTGATTGAAACCGCAGAAAGGCACGCTTATTCATTAGGGCATGACCATCTCGCCCCTGCCATCTCTCTTGCAGTCGCTGGACGCGCGCTCGCGCGAGATTTTCCGGCATGTGGTCGAGACCTATCTGGAAACCGGGGAGCCGGTTGGCTCGCGCACCCTGTCGAAAGGCGGGATTTCGCTGTCGGCCGCCTCGATCCGCAATGTCATGGCAGACCTGACCGATCTCGGCCTGCTCGATGCCCCGCACATCTCAGCCGGGCGGATGCCGACCCATGCCGGGCTGCGCCTGTTTGTCGATGGTTTCCTGGAATTAGGCGAACCGGGTGAAGCTGACCGTACCGAAATTGATGCCCGGCTGAAGACCGCCGGACATGATTTCGCTGGCGTGTTGAAGGAGGCTTCATCCATCCTGTCGGGCCTGGCAGGTGGGGCAGGGCTGGTCTCCTCGCCGACCAATGACGCGCCCGTGCGCCATGTCGAATTCGTACCGCTGACCACGGGCGAGGCGCTGTGTGTCCTCGTCAATGAGCGCGGCGATGTCGAGAACCGCCTGGTCAAGCTGCCCGCCGGTCTGCCGCAAACGGCACTGATCGAGGCCGGCAACTATCTCGCGGCCCGGATGAAGGGGCGTACCCTGCATGAAGCCGCGATCCAGGTTCGCTCTGAAATCCGCGACCATCGTGCGCAACTCGACGTGGCCGCAGCTGACCTGGTGGAGCGTGGGTTGGCGCAATGGTCGGGTGAACTGCCCGGCCAGGAGCGCAGCTTGATCATCCAGGGCCGGGCTAACCTGCTGGAAGATGCCAAGGCCGCAGATGACATGGAGAGGGTGCGCCAGCTGTTCGATGTGCTAGAGCGCCAGCAAGGCTTGCTGGAAGTGCTTGATTCGACCCGCGAGGCGGACGGTGTGCGCTTATTCATCGGCTCGGAGAACAGTCTGTTTCCGTTGTCGGGTTCAAGCGTGATCGTGGCACCCTATATGGATGCTTCAAGGAAGGTTATCGGGGCGCTCGGGGTTATCGGGCCTACCCGGTTGAATTATGCCCGGGTAATCCCGATGGTAGATTATACAGCGCGGATGGTTGGCCAGGTGCTTGGCCGCCGCGCACAGGAATGAGTGAGAGAGTGCGATGAGTGACGACACCGTGAAGGACGACATGCCGGAAATTGATGCCAATGCCTCAAAGGCGGACCTGAAGGCCGCCGCAGATGACATCCTGAAGGCTGCCAAGGAGGCTGAGAAGGCCGCACGGCAGGCCGGCGAGGATGAAGCGTTTGGTGAGCCTGTGCCGGAGCTTGAGCCGGAAGTGGCCCTGACGCCGGACCAGCTGATCCTGGCGCTGGAGGCCGAGAAGGAAGAGATGCGCGACCAGCTGCTGAGAACGCTGGCCGAGATGGACAATATCCGCAAACGCGCCGAGCGCGAGAAGAATGACGCGCGGACCTATGCGATCGAGAAATTTGCCGGTGACCTGCTGAGCGTGTCTGACAACCTGGCCCGGGCGCTAGAGGCCCTGCCGGATGCCGAGCGCGAGGCGCTGACAGAGGCCGGGCAAAACCTGCTGGGCGGGGTCGAGATGACCCAGAAGGAATTGCACACGGTGCTCACCCGCCATGGCGTGCAGGCCATTGAGGCCGAGCCGGGCGGTGTGTTCGATCCGAACCAGCATCAGGCCGTGGCCAACATTCCATCTGAATATCCCAATGGCACGATTGCTGCCGTGTTCCAGGCTGGCTGGCGGATTGGTGACCGGACCCTGCGCGCCGCCATGGTGGCTGTCAGTGCCGGAGCGGCGAGCTAGGCCGGGGCATTGATTGGTCGAATCGCGCGGGCTGTACTAGGCTGCGCCCTGACGGGTATGCGGCGGGCGAGCCCGATGCGAGGAGGCAATCTGATGAAACCCTATTTTCTAGCCGCAGCCAGCGGCCTGGTGCTGGCAGCATGTTCCGGCAGCGACACGGCCCCGGCGGTCGATCCGGAAGCGGCGCTTGAGACACTGACCGAGACTGAGGAAGCCCCGGTCGAAGCGGAAAGCCAGGGCGTCAAGCTCTACACGTTTGACTGTGGCACGATCGAGATTTCCGACATTGGCGTGTTTGCCAGCGACGGCTCTTATGACGGGCTGAGCGATACTTATGCCGATGGCTGTTTTGCGATTGTCCACCCGAAAGGTACGCTGCTTTGGGATCTTGGTCTGCCGGGCGGCCTGGCCGGGGCGGACCCGACGACGAATGGCATCTTCACCGTGTCCCTGTCGCGCACGCTGGGTGACCAGCTGGCTGATGCCGGGATCGACAAGATTGACTATATGGCGATTTCGCACCTGCATTTTGACCATACCGGCCAGCCCGAAGCGGCCGGAGATGCGATGTGGATTGTCCACGAGGATGAACTCGCCGCGATGCAGGCCGATACCGAGACTGATTTTTCAGCCTTCTTCGCGATGGATCACATGACGTTCAGCGGCGACCATGATGTCTTTGGCGATGGCACGGTGACCATTCTCGCCCTGCCGGGGCATACGCCGGGCCATACATCATTGCTGCTCAAGCTCGACAATGCCGGGCCGGTGATGCTGACGGGTGACATGTATCACCGTCAGGAAAGCCGCGACCGCAAACTGGTGCCCCAGTTCAACAGTGATGCCGAACAGTCGCTCGAATCCATGGCGCGGTTCGAGGAGCTGGCTGGGGAGCTGGGTGCGCGGGTGATTATCCAGCACAGCCGGGCCGATCTCGCCGCGCTGCCGCAACCGCTGGATTAGCCTGCGACAGGCCGCCGCGCGGCGGCCTGACCGCTAGGGGAAAGTACTTATTCTGCCCATGTTCTGTTCAGGTTGAACGGGGAGGCAGACATGAGCCAGCCGAAACAAAACCTTTTACTCGGCCGGTACCGGAGTTTGCGCTGGCGCCAACCGCGATGGCCGTTCCTAGTCCTGGCGATAATTGCAGCGGGGCCTTTGAATCCATCATCTCTATTGTGGAAATTTGTCCAGCCCGAATTCGTGGTGACGAATATCGTGATTTGTACGGTAGCTGCCATTTGGGGAGGCGCGAGGTGTTTCGGCAGAGGGCAGATCGATACGGGAGACCTGATCGGGATTACTTTCTCAACAGTTCTAAGACTGACGTTGAT
>CBDUKI010000153.1:0-6351 GCA_965367765.1 uncultured Henriciella sp. | reverse complement strand
GTGCGGATCGCAAGCAGGCTCGCATGAAGTACCTGATCCACAAATGGGGCCTGCAGGCGTTCATCGACGTGCAGCACACCGCGCCGCGTGGCCCCGGCAATCAGGCTTGTCACGGCCCGGCGTTTCATCGCCAGCACACCGCGAAACCGCGACGCCAGCGAAGGATAGCGCGCCAGCAGGTCACCCAGATTGCGGTAGAAGAAGCGGAAATCATAGATTTCCTCGAGCACGATATAGGTAAAGACCCAATTGTCCTCGAATGAGGTGACATTGCCATCCACGCCCTTGAGGATGATCGTCATCTCCTCCTCAAAACGCTCGAACAGCGCCTCAATGATCGGCTCTTTACCCTTGAAATGATAGTATAAATTACCCGGAGACATATCCAGCGCATTGGCAAGATCAACCGCGCTCTGCGCTGCTTCGCCCTCTTCATTGAAAAGGCGAAGACTGACATCCAGGATGCGGTCGCGCGTACTCATCAGGCTGGGCCCACCAAATCTGTTCGGTCTCTTATCAGACCCTTATGGCAGGAAAATCTCAATATCTGACGAATTTTTGCGGCAAACCTGCCAGCATTCCCATTTGGCCCTGGCCTATTGGCCAGACTTGGCCTTGCGTTGGTCAAGCGTGATCACCTTGGCATCGCGAAACAAGGCGCGACGACGGAAATGGTCGGCATCGGCCTCATCGAGATAACCGGCAAGCGCGCTGCCAGCTTGAGGGAAGGCATACAGGAAGCCCTGCAGCTCGTCGCAGCCCTGCTCGATCAGGAAATCGGCCTGGGCCTGCGTCTCAACACCTTCAGCGGTCACAGTCAGGTTCAGTGCATGGGCCATGGAAATCGTCGCCCGCGCAATGGCACAGCTCTGGTCGCTGGTCTCGATACCGCGCACGAAGGCCTGGTCGAGCTTCAGCTTGTCGAACGGGAAGCGCTGCAAATAGGACAGCGATGAGAAGCCGGTGCCGAAATCATCCAGCGCAATGCGCACGCCAAGATCCTTGAGCTGCTGCAACCGGTCCAGCACGAAGGCATTGTCCGACAGGAAGACCGACTCGGTGATTTCCAGCTCGATCCGGGCCGGGTTCACCCCGGTTTCCTCCAGCTTGCCACGGATCAATTCGATCAGGCCGGTGCTGTGGATTTGCAGAGGCGAGATATTGATCCCGACCTTCACGTCATCCGGCAGGGTGACCGCGGCCTCGATGGCGCTTTGTACGACCGTATCCCCAAGGTCGATTATCATGCCATTGTGCTCAGCCACGGCGATGAACTCGGTCGGGGAAATGGCCCCGCGTGTCGGGTGCATCCAGCGTGACAACGCCTCAACGGCAACGACTTTTTGCGTGCGTCCGTCCACGATCGGCTGGAATTCGAGCTGGAACTCGTCCGTACCGATCGCCTTTTCAAGATCGCGGGCGAGATCGCGCTGCCCACGCACCTTGGCCTTGAAGGCCTCAGAATATTCCTTCCAGGTCGCGCGGCCGCCTGACTTTGCCGAATAGAGCGCCAGATCGGCCTCCTTCATCAGTGAAGACGCCTCGCGCTCGCCATGTTCGAAACGGCGGAAACCGACGCTGGCGCTGCACTGAACTTCAGAGCTTTCCAGCATGTAGGGCGCGGCCATCTTCTCGGTGAACTGTCCGACAAAGCGGCGCAGGGCATCGCCTTCGCGTTGGCGCGTTGCCAGCACGGCAAACTCGTCGCCGCCAAACCGACAGATCACGTCAGAGCTTTCGCAGCTCTGCTCCAGACGGGCAGCGACCATGCGCAGGATGTCATCACCCCCGGCATGACCGAACGTGTCATTGATCCATTTGAAATTGTCGAGGTCGACCCAGAGGATGCCCGTTTCCTCAGCCTTGCGCCATGGCTCGTTCAGTTTGGCCTGCACTGCCTCATAGAAGCTGGCGCGGTTCATCAGGCCGGTCAGGCTGTCATATTCGGTCAGGAAGGCGGCCCGTGTCTCACTTGCGTGCAGGGCTGAAACATCTGTCGCAGCGCCGCGATAGCCCTTGAACATCTTGTCCTCGAAGACCGGGCGCGCCGATAGTTTCCACCAGCGTGACGGCGCATTCTCCGGCGTTGCCACCTCGATTTCCAGGGCCACAACTTCAGAATGGCGGGTAAAGCGCGAGAGCAGCAATTCACGCTCCTGGGACTGTGCAAACTGATCAATCAGATGGCGCCCGACAACCTGGCGGTCGAGCGATTTGACCAGCGCCGCGCCGTTCGACACTTCGACGACCACGCCGCGCGTATCGGTGCGCCAGAAATAGGTGTCGGCAGCATGGCCGATATCCTTCAGGACGCTTTTCAGCTCCTGGGTGCGCAGCGCAACTTCCTCGGCAGCGTCCAGACGCTCGTTGAACCGCATATAGTACCAGCGTGAGCAAAAGCCGAGCACGCCGAAATAGATCAGCATGGCCAGCGACATGATCGATGAGAACAGGTCCGGCTGGAACAATGTATTGGCCAGGAAACCACCCACCGCGACCGCCAGCATGGTCTTGCCGATCTTCGGCATGCACCAGAGCAGCAATGTGGCAGACAGGGTCGTGCCCGACAGGATGGCCCCGAACACCAGGTGCATTTCCGCGGTGCGATCATACAGTGCCAGCACGCTCGGGATCACGCCCCAGCAAAAACCAATGGTGACGAATGAGAATTGCTTGAGCAGCGATGAGGTCGCGATCATGTCGCGATCGAGCAGCACCGCCTTCTCGCGCAGGCTGTCCAGGAACAGGAAGGCACAGGCCAGGCATTGCGCCGTCAGCCAGAACCGAAACACATCGGACTGGCGACCAAGATCAGACATCAAGAGAACCGCTGCGGTGACCAGGCTGGCCATGTACAAAATGGGCGAAATGAACGAGATCAGGGCCAGTTGTCGGGCATTCTCCACCGCATGTGCCGGTTGGAACGCAGCCCCCTCATCTAGCAGACTGATTTCAGCCACCATATCTTGTGTCATGTTTGCGCCCATCTCACTTATCGAGGAAAAGTAGCGCAGTATTCCAACAATCGTGTTGATGCAGGCGCGCAAACTTCCCGCGCGCCAGTAAGACTCCTTTAGCGATACACCGAGCCAAAAACGAAAGCCGACCCCCATGCAGGGATCGGCTTCCAGTCAAGCTTCACAAGCGCCCGATCAGATATCCAGCAGCAGGCGCTCAGGGTCTTCCAGGGCCTCCTTGACCCGCACCAGGAAGGTCACCGCTTCCTTGCCATCGACGATGCGGTGGTCATAGGACAGTGCCAGATACATCATCGGGCGGATTACAACCTGGCCGTTAACAGCGACCGGGCGCTGTTCGATACGGTGCATGCCCAGAACGCCGGATTGCGGTGGGTTGAGGATTGGTGTCGACATCAACGAGCCATAGACCCCGCCATTGGAAATCGTGAACGTTCCGCCCTGCATGTCGCTGATCGTCAGTTCGCCATCACGTGCCTTACGGCCCATATTGCCGATCTCACGCTCGACACCGGCAATCGACAGCTCGTCACAGTCGCGGATCACCGGCACGACCAGGCCCTTCTCGGTGCCCACGGCCACGCCAATATCGTAATGGTTCTTATAGATCAGGTCGGTGCCATCAATCTCGGCATTGACCGCCGGAATTTCCTTCAGCGCGGATACCACGGCCTTGGTGAAGAAGCCCATGAAGCCGAGCTTGACGCCATGCTTCTCGTAGAAGGCATCCTTGTACTGCTTGCGCAGGTCCATCACGGCGCTCATGTCGACATCATTGAAGGTCGTCAGCATGGCCGCCGTGTCCTGGGCCTCTTTCAAGCGGCGGGCAATCGTCTGGCGCAGGCGTGTCATGCGCACGCGCTCTTCTCGCTCGCCGATTTCGCGCGGGGCCTTGGCCGCTGCCGGGGCTGCGGGGGCAGCTTTCGGCGCGCTGTTTACATATGCCAGCGCATCGGCCTTGGTGGCGCGGCCATCGCGGCCCGTGCCTGGAATATCCGCCGGATTGACGCCTGCCTCAGCTGAAACGCGGCGGACAGACGGAGACACCGGGCGCTCGCCGGTTGCGGCTGGCGCGGCGGCACTTGCTGCCGGCTGGGCCGGAGCGGCCACAGGCGCGGCGCTGGCACCTGCACCTGCGGTGATGCGCGCAATTACGGCGCCTGGCGTAACGCCGTCACCTTCGGCAACCAGCCATTCGGCGATCACGCCATCGGCTGGCGATGGCACTTCCAATGCCACCTTGTCGGTCTCGATCTCGGCAATCGTCTCATCCTTGGAGACGGCCTCGCCAACCTGTTTCAGGAAGCTGCTGATCGTGCCTTCGGCCACGCTTTCGCCCATGCTTGGCACGGCCACGTCAACACTCGCGCCGCCGGCCGCTGCGGCTGGCGCAGGCGCAGGTGCCGGGGCAGCCTCGGCCTTTGGTGCAGGCTTGGCCGCGCCATTGGCCCCGCCAATGCGGCCCAGAAGGGCGCCGATTTCCACCGTCTCACCTTCTGCTGCAACGATTTCAGACAGGGTGCCAGCTTCGCTGGCCGACACTTCAACCGCCACCTTGTCAGTTTCCAGCTCGACCAGGACTTCATCCTTGGCGACGGCATCGCCGGCCGCCTTCAACCATTTCCCAACCGTGGCCTCTGTGACACTCTCGCCGAGTGTGGGGACAGTTATATCGGTCATTTCAGATCTCTGTTTCGTCTCGTGGTTGCGGATTATCCGGTGACAATATTGTCTTCGACCGGGGCCTCGCCAAGGGCGGCATTCAGAAATGCCTGCTTTTCGCGATTATGTGTGGACAAGAGGCCCGTCGCGGTCGCAGCGGCAGGTGGGCGTCCTGTATATTTCGGGCGTGGACGGTCAGCACCAATCTGCTGGCAACACCATTCGATTTCGTCACGAATGAATGTCCAGCCGCCCATATTGCGCGGCTCTTCCTGGCACCAGACCATTTCGGCCTGTTTGAAGCGTTTCAGTTCTTTCATCAGCGACTTGCGCGGCACGGGGTAGAACTGCTCGACACGCAACAGGTAGATGTCGTCGATCCCGGCTTCCTCGCGCGCCTCGAACAGGTCGTAATAGACCTTGCCTGAGCACAACACGACGCGGCGAATATCCTTGTCCTTGACGAGTTTGACCTCGCCTTCACGGCCCGGCGTATCGGCATCGTCCCACAGGACGCGGTGGAAAGACGACCGTGTGTTGAGATCATCCAGCGCGCTGACCGCCAGCTTGTGACGCAGCAGGGATTTCGGCGTCATGATGATCAGCGGCTTGCGGAAGTCGCGATGAATCTGGCGGCGCAAGGCGTGGAAATAGTTCGACGGCGTGGTCAGGTTACAGACCTGCATATTGTCTTCGGCACACATTTGCAGGAAGCGCTCAAGCCGGGCCGAGGAGTGTTCCGGCCCCTGGCCCTCGTAGCCGTGCGGCAGCAGGATGGTCAGCCCGCTCATGCGCAGCCATTTGCGTTCGGCCGAGGAAATGAACTGGTCAAAGAAAACCTGTGCGCCATTGGCGAAGTCACCGAACTGGGCCTCCCACATGACCAGCGCATTCGGGTTGGCCAGCGAATAGCCATAGTCATAGCCAAGCACGGCCTCTTCAGAGAGCAGCGAGTCGATCACTTCATACTCGGCCTGGCCATCGCGGATATTGTTCAGCGGCGTGAAGCGCTCGCCGGACGCCTGGTCGATGAAATGGCTGTGGCGCTGCGAGAAGGTGCCGCGGCCACAATCCTGGCCAGACAAACGAACATGGAAGCCCTCATCCAGCAGCGTCCCGAAAGCCAGGTGTTCGGCGGTCGCCCAGTCAATGCCCTTGCCTGTGGTCACCGCCTCGTTGCGCGCCTTGACGACACGTTGCAGCGTGCGGTGAATGTTCACTTCGCCTGGCACGGTGGTGATCTTCTCACCAACTTCGCGCAGCTTGGTTTTGGAAACGCCGGTCTTGCCGCGCCGTTCGTCGTCTTCGGGCAGGCCGAGCCCGCTCCACTTGTCCTTCAGCCAGTCGGCCTTGCTGTCCGGCAGGGCCTTGCCTTTCTCAAAGGCGCGCTCGAGGAAATCCTCAAACGCGGCGACATCGCGGGCCACCTCGTCTGCGGTGACCAGGCCCTCGGCGACCAGCCGCTCGGTATACAATTCACGGGTCGACTTGTGGCCCTTGATCTTGGTGTACATCACCGGCTGGGTGAACATCGGCTCGTCACCCTCATTGTGGCCAAACCGGCGATAGCAGAACATGTCGATCACAACGTCCTTGCCGAATTTCTGGCGGTATTCAGTGGCCACCTTGGCGGCATAGACCACCGCTTCGGGGTCATCGCCATTCACATGGAAAATAGGTGCCTGAACCATCAGCGCCACATCCGAAGGAT
>CBDUKI010000152.1:0-6375 GCA_965367765.1 uncultured Henriciella sp. | reverse complement strand
TAGGCCCAGTACTCATCCGAGATGCGTGACGCAGGAACGAACCCGTCCGCTCCTGTCTCAGCCAGCTGGACGAACAGCCCCGCCTTGTTCACGCCTGTGATGCGCCCGTCAAACTCGGCCCCAATCCGGTCAGCCAGGAAAATGGCGAGATAGCGGTCAGTGGCTTCACGTTCAGCCGCCATGGAACGACGTTCCGTCGTGACCAGATGCTGAGCGGTCTCATCCAGCTGCGCGATGTGCTTTTCGGTCAAGCCATCATCACCAAGCTTGAGGGCCCGGATGAGGGCGCGGTGCACGATCAGATCGCTGTATCGCCGGATCGGCGAAGTGAAATGCGCATATTTGTGAAGGTTCAGACCAAAATGCCCGATATTGTCTGGGCTGTAGATGGCCTGACTCTGGGTGCGTAACACGATCTCGGAAACGGCGTGGCTTTCCTCGGTATCCTCGAAATCAGCCAGCAGTCGATTGAAGCGATGGGTCTGCGCCCGTTCACCGAGCGGCCATTTGATATCGATGCTCTTGAGGTAGTCAGCCAGGGCGGCAATCTTGGCATCCGATGGTGAATCGTGGACCCGATAGATCAGCGGCGTGTTGCGCTTCTCTAGCTCCTCGGCAGCGGCCACATTCGCCTGGATCATCATTTCTTCGATGAGTTTGTGTGCGTCAAAGCGTTCTTTCGTGCGGATACCGACAACTTTGCCATTCTCATCAATTTCAACTTTTCGTTCTGGCAAATCGAGCTCAAGCGGTCCGCGCTTCTCGCGGGATTTGCCGAGGGCTGCATAAGCTCCCCAGAGCGGACGCAGGACCGTTTCCAGAAGCGGGGCTGCACGCTCAGATGGGTTGCCATCAATGGCGGCCTGCGCCTCTTCATAGGAAAGCTTTGCGGCCGATCGCATGATCGCGCGCAGGAAACGATGTTTCTGCTTGGTGCCTGATTTGTCGATGAAAATCTCAACGGCCATGCAGGCCCTGTCCTCTTGCTCGCGCAGCGAACAGGCATCAGCCGACAGTTCAAACGGAAGCATCGGGACGACACGGTCAGGGAAATAGGTCGAATTTCCGCGCTTCAGCGCCTCCTGATCAAGGGGCGAACCGGGTGTGACATAGGCCGCGACATCGGCAATGGCGACAATCACGCGCCAGCCATCCTTGGTGGCTTCAGCAAACACAGCATCGTCATGGTCGCGCGCATCGGCGGGGTCGATGGTGATAAGTGGCACATCGCGCAAGTCTTCACGATGGCGCATATCAATTGGCAGCTGGGAGGCGGCCTTGGCCTGGGTGGTGACCGCGCTGGGAAATTCAGTCGGGATGTCGTGCGCCGCAATCGCCAATAGCGAGGCGGCACGTGGATCCTCAACCCGTCCGATAATGACTTCAACCCGGCCAAAGACGGGGCCATATGGTTTGCCGGGCAACGGATAGGCCTTGACCAGATCGCCGGGTTCGGCACCAGCAGTGTCATTCTCCCGGATGATCAGTTCGCGTTTATCCTTCCGGCTGGCCGGTTTGACCTTGCCACCCCGATTGGTGCGCTCGAAGACCCCGGTTACGGCCTGTTCTTCGTCTCTCTTTTCGAACAGTTTCATCAGACGGGCCGTCCAGGTGCCGTCCGCGTGTTCCTTGACACGGGCCAGGCCACGGTCACCAACCCCAGGGGCAGGGCCTTTCGCTTTGCCATTATAGCCATCGAAAATCATATCAGGTCCGAACGCGCCATCCTTGCCGAATGCGCGGGCAATCAGTTCACCGTCCTCGTCGATGCGCTCGAAAAGGATGACGCAAGTTGGCGGCGGCGTGTCGGCCTTGGCCCAGGCGCGTTTGCCGGTCTTCTTCAAGTCGCCAGACGCTTCCAGCTCTTTTAATATGTGTCGCAAGGTCTGTCGTTCACGGCCTTTGACCTTCAGGCCGCGTGCAATGTCTTGCTTCGTTGTTGCGTCTGGATTATCGCGCAGGAAATCCAGAACCGTTTGTTTGTCGGGGAAACTCATGGCCGCGCCATAGCAGAGTTTGCGGGGGACTAATACCACTCATTCATCGAGATTGTGGCGCATCTCCAGAATGTAGGAGCTGTACCCGGCCTTTTCATAGGCACGTATCGCCGACGCATTGCCAGGATATACGGTCAGGTGGATCTCCGGCAGGTTGTGGTGCCGGGCCCATGCGTGCAGCTTGTCGAGAACCAGCTTGTTGATACCCATACCGCGATAGTCAGGCACGACATAAAGGAAGCCGATGAACGCATGATAGGCAGGTTGGACGTAGTGGCGTGAACGCTTTTTCTTCACGTAGCCAGAACCGACGAGTACGCCATCTACTTCCGCCACAATGACTTCGGCATCATCGGCCTCAATCAGTTTTCCAATATCATAATAGCTGATTGGGTCTGGCCGAAGCATGTGGTCGTAGGGCCGCTCAGCCGAGATGATGCCTTGCTCGAATTCGCGGAGGATCGAAAGGTCGTTCTGTGTGGCCGGTCGTGTTCGAACAATCATCGGAAATTGTCCTCCGGACTACGACTTCGCCGCCTTCTTTTTCTTGGCGGGCGCTTTCTTTTTGCGTGGACCTTTGGCCGCCTTGGCATCCACCAGCTCCACAGCCTGCTCCAGAGTTACCGCATCAGGGGCGACGTCTTTGGGCAAGGTCGCATTGGTCTTGCCATGCTTGACATAAGGCCCGTAGCGGCCCTCGAAGACGTTGATCGGTTCGCCATCGCCAGGGTGCTTGCCAAGCTCGCGCAAGGGTTTGGCAGCTGTGCCGCCGCGGCCACGTGGATTGGCCCGTTTATCGGCGATCAGCGTCACGGCTCGATTGAGACCGATCTCGAGCATTTCTTCGGCATTGGCGACATTCGCATAGGTCTTGCCGTGTTGCACGTATGGCCCGTAACGGCCGAGATTGGCGAGGATTGGCTCACCATCTTCTGGGTGCAGACCAACCAGGCGCGGCAGGTTGATCAGCATCAGGGCTTTTTCTTCGGTCAATGCATCTGGCGTCCAGCCCTTAGGCAGGCTTGAGCGCTTGGGCTTCTCGCCATCATCGCCTTCCATTTCCAGGTAAGGCCCGAAGCGGCCTGACTTCAGGACAATTGGTTTGCCGGTTTCCGGGTGGATGCCAAACTCTTGCCCATCGGGATCAATCGCAGAAGCGTCCTGGCCATCGCTGGAGAACTGGCGCGTGAACTTGCAGTCTGGATAGCGTGAACAGCCAACAAAGGCACCGTGGCGACCGAGTTTCAGTGATAATTCGCCTTCGCTGCACAGCGGGCACTGGCGCGGGTTTTCCTTGATATTGCCTTCCGCGTCGACGCCAGGAAAGACGTAGGGGCCAAGCGTTTCATTCAGCGCATCCAGGACGTTGGAAACTCGCAATTCCTTGGTCTCGCCAATGGCATCGTGGAACTCGGTCCAGAACTCACGCAGGAACTTCTTCCAGTCCAGCTTGCCGTCTGAAATGATGTCGAGCTTCTCTTCGAGATTGGCTGTGTAGTCATACTCCACGTATTTCGCGAAGAAGTTCTCCAGGAAGGCAGTGACCAATCGGCCTTTGTCTTCAGGGATGAGCTGCTTCTTCTCGAGCCGGACATAGCCGCGGTCCTCAAGCGTTGACAGGGTCGAGGCGTAGGTGGACGGGCGGCCAATCCCCAACTCCTCGAGTTTCTTGACCAGGGAGGCTTCGGTGAAGCGCGGTGGCGGCGATGTAAAATGTTGATCCGATTTGGCTTCCAGAAGATCGGCATGCTCGCCCTGTTGCATCTTGGGCAAACGCGCTTCGGCATCTTCTTCCGGGTCGGTATCGTCACGACCTTCCGTGTATAGCTTGATAAAGCCATCGAATACCAGGACCTGGCCGGACGCGCGAAGCGTTGCCCGCTTGTCCTTAGAGGCCATATCAATTGTGGTGCGTTCAAACTGGGCCGCTGTCATCTGTGAGGCGACGGCGCGGCGCCAGATCAGGGCGTAGAGTTTCCACAAGTCCTGGTCGCGGGTTTTGTAGTCATCCGGGCGGATGGAGAAGACGGTGGGGCGGATGGCCTCGTGCGCCTCCTGGGCGTTCTTCTGCTTCGAGCTGTAGCGGCGTGGCTTCTCTGGCAGGTATTGCGCGCCATAATCGCCCTGAATGTGCTCACGCGCGGCGTGGTAAGCCTCTTCGGCCATGTTGACGCCATCGGTACGCATATAAGTGATGCGCCCCTCCTCATACAGTTTCTGCGCGGCCTGCATGGTACGTTTAGCGGTGAAGCCCAGCTTGCGTGAGGCATCCTGTTGCAAGGTCGAGGTGATGAAGGGTGGCGGCGGGTTGCGTTTGACCGGCTTGGCCTCAACTGAGCTGACCGTGTAGCCGCCAACCTTGACGGCATTCAGGGCCGCCTCGGCAGCCTCTGCATTCGGCAGGCTGAACTTTTTGAGCGCCTTGCCGTCCATCGCATGCAGGCGAGCCTCAAAGTCACTGCCGTCTGGCGCGCGCAGTTTGGCTCCGATGGGCCAATACTCTTCGGGTTTGAAGGTCTCGATTTCGAGTTCGCGCTGGCAGACAATACGCAAGGCAACGGACTGGACGCGCCCGGCAGAGCGCGAGCCGGGCAGCTTGCGCCAGAGAACAGGCGACAGGTTGAACCCCACCAGATAGTCGAGTGCGCGGCGGGCCAGATAGGCGTCCACCAATTCCTGGTCGACCTGACGTGGGTGTTCCATCGCTTTGGTCACGGCAGACTTGGTAATGGCGTTGAAGACAACCCGCTCAACCGGATAGTCTTTCTTGAGAGCGCGGCGCTTTGTCAGCGCTTCCAGAATGTGCCAGGAAATGGCTTCGCCTTCACGATCCGGGTCGGTCGCGAGGATTAACTTGTCGCCGGCTTTGACCGCTTCGGCGATTTCGCGGATTCGCGCCTGAGACTTGCTATCCGCCTGCCAGACCATGGCAAAATCATCGTCTGGATCAACCGAACCATCTTTCGACGGCAGGTCACGAATATGCCCGTATGAGGCCAGGACTTTATAGTCCGGGCCAAGATACTTGTTGATCGTCTTGGCTTTGGCAGGCGATTCGACAACAACGACTTTCATACGGGGGCTCCTTCAAGGCGGCGGAAAGTGGTTGCGTCTCGAACGGCTGTCAAGCGTTGGCGTGTCACCCGTCTTCCTTGTAGGCCAAAATTGCGAGGGCAATGAAAAAAGCGCAAAGGGCGGGCGACCAGGCCGCGATGATCGGGACGACGGCCCCAGATGAGCCAAGGCTGAGCGCCACCTGAGTGACGAAAAACAGGCCCACGGCTGACATCGCACCAGTCGCGACCAGTTGTGAGGTTCCGCCAAGCCGCGATAGGCGCAGGCAGACAATCGCGCCAATCAGGGCCATGGCCGCGTAGAGCACGGGCAGGGCGGTCAGGCCGAAGAAACGCATGGTGAATTGCGAAGCGTCCAGCCCAGCCTGACTGGTCTGGCGGATGAATCCGGGCAAGCCCCAGAAGCCCACCGTGTCTGGCGAAGTGAAACGGGTGAGCAGCGTGTTTGGATCCAGATCGGTTTCGATGGCCAGCTTGTCCATACGTTGCGGGGCGTTGTCCGGCGTGTTCTCGATGATACCGGTCAATTGCCAGAAGCCATCTACAATTCGTGCCTGCTGCGCATCGATGCGGCGAACAAAGCGATACTGATCAGTCGTGCGACCGTTTTCGTATTGGCGACCTTCCTCAAGAAATTTCACATTTGAGAAAACCTGGCCTGTACTGTCGACCGACTGGGCATGAATAACGATCTGTCCTTCGGCTGAGCCTTGACGGAGCCAGATGTCTTCGCGTGCGAGGTCGGCGCGTTGCCCGCCCTCTTCGAGGAGGCGGGCACGGGTCGATTCGAAATTCTCCGACAGATAGGCCCCGGCCGGGTTCATCACCATCATCGACAACAGGCCAAGCAGGACAGCCAGGAACACAACAGGCGCAAGGAATTGCCAGGCGGACTGGCCAGTCGCGCGGATCACCGACAATTCAGACGACTTCGAAAGCTGATTATAGGTCATCATCGCCGCAGCCAGGATCGCGAACGGGAAGGTCTGCTCGATCAGGCTGGGCAACCGCATGGCTGACAGGGCAATGGCCTGGGTGGGCGACAGGCTCACATCACCGCCGACCGTTCTCAATTGTTCAACTGTATCGACCAGCATGATCGTAATGATGAAAATGCCGAGGACCATGCTAAGCGAGAGCACACATTTCCAAAAGATATATCGTTGGATGCGGGTGCCGATCATGTCGTTTTCGGCCCTCCGATGCTTCGTCCGCGCCGGAAGATTAGGTAGCACAACAACGCAATGACGCTGAGGGGCACCAACCACTGGCCGATATTGTATGCCGGGTCGTCCTCACTGGCC
>CBDUKI010000151.1:0-6392 GCA_965367765.1 uncultured Henriciella sp. | reverse complement strand
CAGCACATCCTGACCGAGCGTCGCCTGACCGATGAACCTAAGACGCGCGAAGAGCTGTCAGAGGTTTACAATGTCAGCCGCGAGCGCATTCGCCAGATTGAGGTGCGGGCCTTCGAAAAGCTTCAGAAAGCCATGCAGAAAATGGCCAAGGAACAAGGCCTGCCCGTCGGCAACTAGCCCCACACAAACCCATTCCCTTTTTCCAGCCATCCGGACTATACACCGTCCGGATGGCTGATTTCATTGTAATACGTGAGCTGGATGACCCGCGCCTGGCTGATTATGTCAGCGTGCGCGAGCGCGACCTGACGGGGCGCGATGGCAAGTTCATTGTCGAGGGGCGGGTGACGCTGAATATCCTGCTGACCCGGTCGCGGTTTGCGATAGACAGCCTGTTCCTGAGCGAGACCCGGATCGAGCCGCTGAAAGCGATGCTGGCGCAAGTCCCTGATAGCGTGCCGGTCTATGTTGCCCCGCAGGCCGTGATGGACGCGGTTGTCGGGTTTCCAATCCATCGCGGGATCCTGGCCTGCGCCCGCAAGGGCCCGGCGCTCGACCTCAGCGACGTTACCGGGGCTGACACATTGCTCGTGCTCAACCAGATCTCCAATCATGACAATGTTGGCGCCGCGTTTCGCAATGCCGCAGCCTTCGGCGCAGGCGGGGTCATCCTCGATGAGCAAAGCTGCGACCCGCTGTATCGTAAGGCCATCCGGGTCTCTGCGGGCACCAGCCTGTGGCTGCCCTTCGTTCAGGCCGGCTCGGGCATTGACCAGATCACAGCCCTGCGCCGGGCTGGCTACGTCGTCTGGGCGATGACACCGCGCCCATCCGCGCCTGCCCTGCATGTGATGCCTGTGCCCGACAAACTCGCCATCCTACTCGGCGCGGAAGGCCCCGGCCTGCCGGATACGTTGATCGATCTGGCCGAACCGGTGCGTATCCCAATGATGGCGGGCTTTGACAGCGTAAATGTTGCGACTGCCGGGGCGATTGCCCTGGCCCATGCCTTCCCGGCCCGCAGCAGCGGCTAGTCGCCCGGCGACAGCCGACGAATGACCGCGATAACCGCATCATCATGGGCGTGATGGGGCATGTGCCCGCTATCGGCCAGCGCCACCAGTTCCAGCCCGTCAATCTCGTGCTTGAGCCGCCCGACATGCAGCTTCGGGCTGATCACCGTATCCTGCGCGCCAGAGAACACCACGACCGGCACCTTGATCGCGGTGTATCGCGCCTGCTGGGCGGCCATTTCCGCGCGCAGCGCCGTCACATCCAGCGCATTGGCACGAAACTGCGACGGACGGAAAAGCAGGCCGACGGCTGACTTCTCATAATAGCCTTCCGGGGCCGGGTCGGGCGAAAACACGTCATCAATGCCGCGGCGCACCTGCGTCGGCCCGACAATGGGCAGCAATTGCGCAAAGGGTGGGCCAATCACCGGATGGGCGACGGAATCATTATACCAGGCCCCTCCGCCTCCACCCCAGTCATGGCTGACCGGGGCCAGCAGGACCATGGCCTCGACCCGGTCTGGAGACTCCAGGGCCAGGCGCAGCGCCACCGCGCCGCCAAAGCTGTGGCCGACAATGATCGCTTTTTCCCCGGGGGCCAGCGCCTGCAGCACGCCAGCCGCCTGGGCCGCCTGCACACCAAGCGTCTGGCTGTTCGCCGGGCGATCCGAATGGCCATGGCCGGGCCGATCAACCATCAGCACGCGGTGGCTTTGCGCCAGGCCGGGGGCCAGGGTCCACTCAAATTCGCGGGCATTTGCTGAGGCACCGTGGATCATCAGCACAACCGGACCACGCGCCCCGGCCGTCAACACGTGCACATCCGCACCGTTGACCTTGATCCGTTTGCCCTCTGCCGGATGGTCCTTGTGAATACGGGCAGTATAGAGTGCCGCATTGATGCACGCGCCGAGGCCCGCCGCCAGCAGCAGGCCCAGAACGATCAGAACCAGCTTCAAACCGGGCGACCCTGCTTGGCACGCTGCAGCCGCGCAATGCCTTTCTGGGCCGAGATATAGTGCGGGTAGATTTCCAGCGCCTTCTCGTATGCGGCCAGCGCTTCATCCGTCGAGCCAAGGCTTTCCATCACCGCGCCAAGCCCGCCCCAGGCCCCGAAATGGCGCGGCTCCAGACGCAGCGCCTCATTCACGTCGCGCAGGGCCTCGGCATAGTTCTGCTCAGCCAGGAAAACCGTGGCGCGGCGGTTCCACGCTTCGGCAAAGTCCGGCTGGATCGCGAGGGTGCGGTCATACAGCGCGCGGGCCAGTTCCAGGTCGCCCATGGCCTGTGCCTGTACGGCCCGTTCCATGACCAGATCAGCAGCATCCGAGCCGCTTTCCATCCACGCCGCCCAGATATCCAGCGCCGTATCATTGGCCTCTTCAGGGGTCGGGGCTTCCAGCAGGTCCTGGAACATCTGGTCGGATGGCCCGTGGTCAGGGCTGCCGACCAGAATCACACCGGCGAGGAAAATGGACTTGAACATGGGGGTAACTATCCGTGAGGCGGGCCGAACAGGCAAGCCACAATTGCGCTAGAGCAGCCCCTCGGCCAGCAATGCCCGCTCCAGGCCAGCCGCATCAGTAAACTGGTGCCCGCGCATCCCCATGGCCTCCGCGGCTTCAATATTATTGGCGCGGTCATCAATGAACAGCACGTCAGCCGGGTCAGGATTACCCATCCGGGCCAGTGCGATTTCGTAGATTTTCGGGTCTGGCTTGATGACTTTCTCAGCCCCTGAGACAACGACATCACGCAAGATGCGGATCAGTGGGAAGGCATCAAAGGTCTGTTCAGCGACTTCGGCGGGCAGGTTGGACAGGCCGTAAAGTGGGTGACGGCGCTCTTCCAGTCGCGCCATCAATTCTGGCACGCCCGGCACATAGCCATAAAACATGTCGAGCCAGCGCCCCTGCCAGGCCTGAATCTCGGTCTCGAAATGCGGGTATTGCGCGATCAGGCGGGCCGCATTGTCGGCCATCGGCACGCCAAGATCATGCTGGGAATGCCAGTCCATATTGCAGACATTATCGCAGAAGCTGCGCGCGTCGGCTTCGGTCTGGAAGTATTCGCGGTACAGTCTGATGGGCTGCCAGTCGACAACCACATTGCCAAGATCGAACAGGACGATACGAGCGGCCATTTTTGGGCTCACCCGTTCATCTCAGGCTCAGCCCTGTTTTGCTTTGAAGCGAGGGTCAGTCTTGTTGATGACGTAAGTACGGCCACGGCGACGGACAACCTTGCAGTCGCGATGGCGATTGCGCAGTGACTTGATAGAGGATTTCACTTTCATGGCACGGGTCCGGGCGTTAAATTTGTTTTCAAGAAAGCGTGGGCAATACACATCCGATCTGGCAGAGTCAACGACGCAGGGCAGGGGCCAGTACAATTTGGGACACACGATAATGAAACCGAGCCGCGTGACAAACCCGAAGACCGTCTTCTACGCCGCCCTGGGCAGCCTTCTGGCCGCCTGTGCGACGACGCCCGAAGGCACAGCCGACGTGCCACCGGTCGATCCGCCGATCTCAGATCCGGCCACGGAGCTTCCGCAGACCGAGCCTGATCCGGCCCCCACGCCGATCCCGGAACCTGCACCCGTGCTGCCCGCCTTTACCGGGTCTGGCAATGCGATGATGGACCTGTGGCGTGATGATTTTGCCAGCCGCGCCATCGCCTCAGGACGCGATGTCGACGTTGTCTACGCGACCCTGGCCGGTATTTCCCCGCTTGATCTCTATCTTGGCGAAACGGTGGACAAGATGGGCACCGGCATTGCCGACCAGGCTGAATTCTCCAAGCCGATCTGGGACTATGTCGCCTCTGCCGTGTCAGCCGGGCGCAAGACCGGGGGCGCCCAGAAGCTGCTGGAGCTGAACGATACGTTTGACCAGATCGAGCTGACTTTCGGCGTCAATCGCGAGGCGGTGACGGCGATCTGGGCGATGGAAACCAATCTTGGCGGCTTTATCGACAACCATGACGCGGCCAATACGCTCGCCAACATGGCGGTTGAAGGGCGTCGGCGTACGTTTGCCGAAAGCGAGCTGCTGGCCCTGATGAAAATCCAGGAAAGCGGCGAGGTCCGGCGCGAGCAGTTGACCTCCGGCTGGGCTGGCGCGATGGGCCAGACGCAGTTCATGCCGTCCACATTCCTGACCTATGCGGTCGATTTTGACGGCGACGGCAACAAGGATCTCTGGTCCAACCCGGTCGACGCGCTGGCCTCTGCGGCCAATTACATGGCGGCATCGGGCTATCAGTTCGACCAGCCCTGGGGCCTTGAGGTGCGCGCACCGGAAGATTTCGAATGGTCGCTTGCCGATGGCCAGGACCGGCGCATGTCAACCTGGACCAGCATGGGTCTGACCGCGATGTCGGGTCAGGGCTTCGCGGTGTCCGAGAATGACTATGCCGAGCTGTGGCTACCGGCCGGGGCGAGCGGGCCGAAATACCTGTTGTTCAAGAATTTTGATATTTACAAGACCTACAACCGATCAGATGCCTACGCCCTGGCGGTCGGCCTGCTGACCGATGGTGTGGCCGGTGTCGATGGCCCACAAACGGCCTGGCCGACACATCTGGAACTGTTGTCGAAACGCGACATCATGGTCTTGCAGGATAATCTCAACCGCCTTGGCTTCGATGCTGGCGTGATTGATGGCGTTGCCGGGCGCGGCACACGCGGCGCCTTGCGCGAATTCCAGAAAGCCTATGGCCATGTCGCGGACGGGTTCCCGACCACGCAGGCGCTGGAACAGGTTATCTCCGCTGCTGGTTAAAGCGTTTCCTCGAACCCATCCGCTTCACCCACGCCGGGGCGAATGGCGAAGTGTGCAAACAGCGCCATGACAACCAGCAGAACGATACAGATCCAGAAAGGCAGCGCCGGATCAACATACTGGTAGAGAAACAGCCCAAATAGCGGGGTAACAATATAGCCCGCACCATTGGCAGAAATGACCAGTCCCGCGACATTGCCCTGCAATTGTGGTGAAACGGCCAGCGAGGCCCCGCTCGAGAAACCGGGCCGGGTCAAGCCCTGACCAATGCCGATGAAGAACTGAGCCAGAATGAGAGTGGCAAAATCCTGCGCCGGGATCAGCAGCAGCGCACCGAGCAGCAGTGGCACACAGCCGACAATCATCAACGTCTTATTGCGCAGCTTGAGGCGCGGGATCAGCACCAGTTGCGATGTCATAACCGCCATGGCGCCCACCATGAAGGCCGGGCCGGTATATTGCGCGGCCTTGGTCGGCTCGTCCGCCGCGATGCCCAGCTTGTCCATCACCGCAAACACGAAGACCTGGGTCAGGATGCCGGTGACCAGGGACAAGGTGATGGCGAAGATCAGGAAAGGCATGACATTGCGCGAGCGCCACAACCCCGCCTCGCCGGGCACCATGACGACCCGGTTGGCGTCCTCGCGCGGCTCACGGTTCTCCGGCAGGAATTTCCACAGGAGGACAGACATTGTGCCCGCCATGACGCAGGTGATCGCCATCGGGCTGAGAATGCCAAACGTGGCAACCAGCACAGCGGCAAAGGCCGGACCGACAATCGTGCCCAGGCTGAAGCCGGATGTGACAAAGGCAATCTCGCCCTGGCGTTCATTGGGTGTCGTCCGGTCGGCCACATAGGCCTGCGCCGCCGGGCTTGAGCCGGAGCCGACCAGGCCGAACACGGTCCGCGACAGAGCCAGACAGGCAAAAATGGCAAAGGCCCCGACCAGGATCTGCGACACTGCCGCCCAGGCCGCCACGAACAGCAACGCCATCGACACGGAATAGCCTGCCAGGCCAATCGCGGCGACCTTGCGCCGCCCCCAGCGATTGGAGCGCTTGCCCCAGAACGGTGAGGAAAGCGACCAGCACAGCGCCGAAAGCGAGAAAATCGCACCGGCCATCCAGTCAGGCAGATCCAGCATCCGGGTCAGCGGCGGGATCACGGCCGCGATCAGCATCGTGTTGCCGGCGCCGATTGCCATCAGCGAGAAGAATAGCAGGAAAAATGCGCCGCGCCGATTGGGCTGCGGGCTGTCCTCCACGGATGAAACGGTTTCCTCCATGGGCTCTGTATTCAAGCCGGATGGGGTAAAATTCAAGTCATGATTTGCCCGCGCGCGCGATGACCCAGCGGCAGGCTGGGCCACCGCGTCCTGCAACACCTTCTAAACCAAACCGTGCCAGAGTGCAGACCAGTCAAACCGGATAATCCCTGCCCATGGTCCAGATTGCTGGCTTCTTCATCGTCCTCGCTGTTGTTTTCGGCGGCCTGCTGATCAGCGGCGGCCCGGCCATCATGTCGGCCCTGCCGTTTGAGCTGGCCCTGATTTGCGGGGCGGCCTTCGGCACGCTCTTGATTGGCAATTCCCCG
>CBDUKI010000150.1:0-6409 GCA_965367765.1 uncultured Henriciella sp. | reverse complement strand
ACAAGGATTATCCAGGGCTTATAAAGGAGAGCGGAAGTACGCTCTTACGCCTGGTCGAGGACATGCTGGGCTATGCGCGCTCTGAAGCGGGCACTTATGAGATTGACCTCGCCCCGCTTGACGTGACCGCTAGTGCCGAGGCGATCATGCGTCAGTCTCAGGCTGAGGCAGCCCGGGCCGATGTTTCGCTGGAGCTCAAGGCTCCGGGCGAAGTGCTGGCCATGGCGGATGCCGGGGCGGTGCAGCGCATCTGGGACAACCTGGTCTCGAACGCCATCAAGTATTCGCCGTCCGGCAGCCGGATCACGCTCAGCGTCCGCCAGCGCGGCAATAAGGTGGCGATTTCCGTCACGGATCGCGGTGCCGGGATGGACGCCGAGGACCTGGCCCGGATTGCCCGCCCGTTTGAACAGGGACGCAATGCCAAAGGCCGTGCCGGTACCGGGCTTGGTTTGGCCATGGTCCAGCGTCTGGCCGAGATGCATCATGGGCAGATGGTCATCCGCACGGCGCCGGGCGAGGGCACACAGGTTACCGTCAACCTGCCCGCAGCGCAGAGATCCAGCCGCAACGCTGCCGAATAGTCGCGCCAGCTAGTGACAGGCGAGGCCCGCATGCGCATATGGACATGCGCGACGAGGGCTTGAGCGCCAAATTATTTGTGAGGAGCGCCCACCATGTATGATGCACGCCTGCCAACACAAGTGTGGGTCGATGCCCTGGTGCGCCGGGTGCAGCTGGCCGGGGCGGCGGCCTTCATTGCCCAGAAGGGTGATGCGTCCCGGGGGGATGTGCTGATCAAGGTGGCGGACCTGGCGGGCGGCGCACGGGCCTATGTGCCGCGAACCAGTATGGAGGGCGAGCGCGTCTTTGTTGATCTTGCCGTGCAGGGCGTCGGGCCGGATGAGGCCGGGGTCGATGCTTATGTTGCCAAGGCCCGCCAGCGCGACAGCGACCTCTGGGTTATTGAGATCGAGGACCGCGATGCCCGCCATTTCCTGACCGAGCCTGTCGAAGCGGCATCATAATTTTTTCCGGTAACCATCCGTTAACACCAAATCACCGACATGGTGGCATGGATTGGGGAAAATTGGCTCATGTTGTTCCTGTTGAATGATACGGTCGTTGATATCGAAATGCCGGAAACCCCGCTCATGCAAAAAAGGCGAGAAATGGGGTGTTCTGACCCGGCGGAGCTGCGCGCGCAGGACGCCATTGAGTTTGTGCGTGATCAGGTCGCCCAGCACCTGGCAGCGGGCTATGCGCTGCAATCGGAACGGATCAAGGACCTGGCTGCGCTGATCATCGCCAAGACCGGGGCCAAGAGCCTGATCCTGAAACCGACCGCCGGGGGTGGACTGGAGCCACGCCTGCGCGATGTGCCCGTCATGGTTCTGGAAACCTATCAGCGCGGGGCCGACAATGACGGCACCCATAAAGGCACCGGCCGCCGCTCTCGCGAAGCCTGATAGCGGCGCAACCTTTCCGACTTGCCGCGCGCGCATTGATGCGGCGGGCAATTTCCGCTAACCGCAGGCGGCTTGCTGAACAGAAGACTTTTCCATGTCCCTCTCCCTTACCGAACAGGCCGGTCGTCGGCGCACGTTTGCGATCATTTCCCACCCGGACGCGGGTAAGACCACGCTGACCGAGAACCTGCTTCTGGCCGGTGGGGCCATTCGCGCTGCGGGTGAGGTTGCCGCGCGCGGTGAACGCCGCCGGACCACGTCAGACTGGATGAAGATCGAACGCGACCGGGGCATTTCGGTCAGCGCCTCGGTGATGACGTTCGAGCATAATGGCAATGTCTACAACCTGCTCGACACGCCGGGCCACGAAGACTTCTCCGAAGACACCTATCGCACGCTGACCGCCGCCGACTGCGCCATCATGGTGCTCGACGCGGCCAAGGGGATCGAGCCGCAGACCCTGAAACTGTTCGAGGTTTGCCGGATGCGCGACATTCCGATTGTCACCTTCATCAACAAGATGGACCGCGAGGCGCTGGACCCGCTGGAATTGCTCGACGAGGTGGCTGACAAGCTGCAGCTCGACACCGCGCCGCTCTATTGGCCGGCTGGCAGCGGCAACCGTTTCGGTGGCATGGTCGACATGCGGACTGGTGACTATCTGCCCTATTTCAAGCAGGCCGCCGACGCACCGATCAAGCCTGGCCCCGCTGACCGGGTGGCGCTGGATGAGGTCCGTGGCCAGCTTGACCCGAGCGCCGTTGAAGAGCTGGAAGAAGGTTCGGAGCTGGCACTTGAGGCATTACCTAAGATTGATCGTCAGGCCTTCCTGGAAGGGCATATGACGCCGGTCGTCTTCGGCACGGCGCTGCGCCATTTCGGGGTCGGCGAACTGCTCGCCACGCTGGAGGAATTTGCCCCCGCGCCGCGCCCGCAAAAGGTCCATCGCAAGGATGAGGCAATCGCCTTGCAGCGTGATGACAAGATGGTCTCAGGCTTTGTCTTCAAGATCCAGGCAAACATGGACCCCAATCACCGTGACCGGGTGGCTTTCCTGCGCCTGTGTTCAGGTGAGTTCAAGCGCGGCATGCGCCTCAAGACGATCGAGGGAAAGCAGGTCAATGTCCACAACCCGCTAATGTTCCTCGCCCAGGACCGCGAGATCGCTGAAACTGCTTATGCCGGTGATGTCATCGGCGTGCCCAACCATGGCCAGTTGCGGGTGGGCGACAGCCTGTCTGAGGCCGGTGACATCCGCTTTGCCGGTATCCCCAACTTCGCCCCGGAAATCCTGCGCCGCGCCCGTTCGAAAGACCCGATGAAGGCCAAGCACTTGCGCAAGGCGCTCGAAAGCCTGGCCGAGGAAGGCGTGACGCAGCTGTTCAAACCATCCATCGGGGCCGACATGATTGTCGGGGCCGTCGGCGCGCTGCAGATCGAGGTGATGGCTGAGCGCATGGTGTCTGAATATAATCTCGACGTCATGTTCGAGATGGCCCCTTATAATGTCGCGCGCTGGATCAGCTGCGATGATCAGGCCAAGCTCGAGGCGTTTCTCGACAAGAACAAGTCGGCCACCGGAACTGATCTGGACGGCGCGCCGGTCTATCTCGCCAAGAATGCCTGGGATGTCGGATACGCCTCAGAAAAGAACCCGGACATTCGGTTCACAGCGACCAAGGAACGCCTGGTTTAAGCGAACCTGAACGCGCCGGTCATATTCATGGCGCGATTTTTGGTTTTCCTTCCGGGCAAGCTGACATAGGCTGTGCGCAAATCTGAAGGGGTCAACCATGTTACGTTTCCTGTCGGTCATCCTGATCTTGTTGGGGCTGAGCGCCGCGCTGTATGGCGGCTTCAAGCTCGTCGAAACGACTTATCCCCTGGCTGAGGTCCCTGCCATGAGCGCCCCGGCCCCGATGGCATCGGAGATGGCCGAGTCGGAGCCGGTCGAGGACAATTTCGAGATTGCCGCGCTGCCGGGGGCACCTGCCCCGGAAGAGGGAACGCGCAGCCTGCCGGTCCCCGGGCTCGATGAAGACATGGCCAAGCCGACCTCGGTTGAGGCTGACCCGCTGGCCGGCCTGCAGAGTGTGCCGATTGCTCACGAAACCCCGGGCAGTGCGCGTTTCGGCCTGCCGTTCGATGTCACTGTGGCGATTGACGGCACGGGCGACAGCAGTGCTGCCGATGCGCTGCCCGGCACCGGTAACATTGTCGAAGACACTGCCCAGGTTTCAAGCAATGTCATGGCCACCCTGTCGGGCCAGTCTTTTCATATCGAAGCGGTGACCCCGACAACGCAAGCCGTTTCACCCCTGACGGAGAATGTCTGGCGCTGGCGCGTGACGCCGCAGGAAATCGGCTCGCAACAACTGACCATCGAGCTGTTCGCGATCAGCGAGGGTGGGGCGGCGATGCCGGTGCGCACCTTCCGTGACGAGGTTGAAGTTCAGGTTTCGCGGGTTGGCCAAGTGGTCGCCATGGTCGATTCGTTCAGCCCGATTGCCGTCGTGGTCGGCGGCATCGGCTCGTTTATTGGGGGTCTGTTCGGCGTGTTGCGCCTGTTCCGGCGCTAGCGACCGCTATTCGATCCGTTCAACGCGAAAGGCGGTGCCGCCATCCAGCTTCATCTTGAAGCTGCCCATGGTGCCGCGCTTGATTGTCGCCACATCTGCGCCGCGCTTCTTGGAATAATAGACCGACTTGGGATCCGTCTGCCGCCAGACCTGGCCATTCTCCAGCGTAACGATCAGTCGGTCCTGGCGATTTGAGCGTTCGACTTTCGTAATGTTGAAAGTGACCTCGGTGAGCGCGCCGTCATCGTCGCCGCCACCGAATTTCGGCATCACCAGGCGCGGCAGGGACGGCATGGCAAAACCGAATGCGTCTTTCTGGACTTCCTCGACATCGGCCCGGCTCACCGTGGTGATCTCGCCTGCGGTTTCGGCTGATTTCAACGCCGTGACGCTAGCATCGAAACAGGCCAGGCGCGCGCTATCATCCGCCAGGTCCAGGCAGTCATAGACCTGCTGCGTGCCGGGGGCCGGCGTTTCATCAGCGAGGGCAGGGGCGGCGGCCAGGGCCAGGCCGGTCAGGATCACGGAAACACGCATGAAAGGGTCACTCCACGGGGTAATAAGCGCAACTGCTTGGCACAATTGCCAATGTCCGCAACAGTGTGTCAAAACACGAGCAGCTTTGGAAGACTAGGGGTACAGACATGAACATCAAGACACTCCTCGCCGGTTCGGCGATTGCGCTAACACTGGCTTTGGCATCCTGCGGGGGTGGGGGTCAGGCTGGCGATGATGTTCCGACGCTGCGCCGCGGTATTTCCGCCAAGGTCGATACGCTCGACCCGCACCGCTCATCGGCCCAATGGGAAAATATCATCATCGGTGACATGTTCATTGGTCTGATGCAGGAAACCGCCGATGGCGAAGTCATTCCGGGCGTTGCGGAAAGCTGGGAACTGGATGACAGCGGCCTGGTCTGGACCTTCAAACTGAAGGAAACCGTCTGGTCGGATGGCACCCCGCTGACCGCGCATGACTTTGTCTACGGCCTACGCCGTATCCAGGACCCGGCCATCGCCTCGCAATATTCCTCGCTACTCTACCTGATCAAGAATGCCGAGCCACTGAACAATGGCCTCGTCGCGCCGGAAGAACTGGGCGTGCGGGCGATTGACGACCTGACCCTGGAAATCACGCTGGAGCATCCGGCACCATACCTGCTGGGCCTGCTGACCCATTACACCACCTATCCGGTGCCGCGTCACACGGTCGAGCAATTCGGCGAAGCCTGGATCCAGCCGGAAAATATCGTCGTGAACGGGCCGTACAAGCTGGTCTACTGGGTCACCGGGAACCAGATCGTGACCGAGAAAAATGAGCTTTTCGCCGAAGCGGATGACCTTTGTTTCGAACGCGTCAGCTATTTCGAGCTGGAAGATTCCGCGGCTGTCGAGCGCAAGATCGAAGCGGGCGAACTGGATATCAACAATGCCTTCGATGGCGGTCGCAAGGAAGAGCTGGACAAGCGCTTCCCCGGCTGGGCCCGGACCTATCCGATGCTGACCACGACCTATTGGAGCATCAATTCCAGCCAGCCGCCATTTGACGATGTGCGCGTGCGCAAGGCGCTGGCCATGGCGCTGGACCGTGAATACATGGTCGAACACGTGCTGACCCCCGGCTATATCCCCGCCTATGGGTTCGTGCCGCCCGGCATCGCCAATTACGAGGTTGAGCGCCCGCAGGTCAGTTGGGCGGGTCTTGACCGTCCGGCGCGCCTGGCCGAGGCCCGCGCCTTGCTCGAGGCAGCTGGCTACGGGCCAAATAACCCATTCACGTTTGAATACATTCACCGCTCAACGAACGACAATCCAAAAGTTGCCCCGGTCGCCCAGTCCAACTGGAACGAGATCGCACCCTGGGTGAACGCCCAGATCCTGCGCCAGGACACGAAAGTGCTTTATGCGCGCCTGCGCCAGAGCGATTTCGAGGTGGCCGATGGTGCCTGGGTGGCCGATTTCGACGACCCGGTAAACTTCCTCTACCTGCTTGATTCTTCAACCGGCCAGCAGAATTACGGGCGCTATAGCAGCCCTGAGTTCGATGCCCTGTTGAAAGCGGCAAGTGCCGAGTTTGACCTGCAAAAGCGCGCCGAGATTTTCGCTGAGGCTGAAACCATCCTGCTCGACGAGACCCCGATCACGCCGATGTGGTACCAGGTCACGAAAAACCTGGTCGATCCGAGCCTGACCGGCTGGGCCGAGAATGCCCGTGACAATCACCGCTCGCGCTGGTTGTGCCGCAGCGACATGTAATCATTTGCCATTTTCAGACTGAGGTTGAGCCTGCCTGGTCCAGATGGCCCTGGTTGAAAGGCGAACCTTGGCAAGGCCTGCCTCGACTGGCGTGCATGTGAAATAA
>CBDUKI010000149.1:0-6552 GCA_965367765.1 uncultured Henriciella sp. | reverse complement strand
ATGGGTTGATTGAACGTCATCAGCCGGTCTGTCCCGGCGCGGGCCATGATGTGTTGCAGAAGGTGAAGCGATGGCAAGGACTTGGCAACGACCCGATAGCCCATACCTTCCGGCAAGTGCCCGACAAGCGTATCGATATTCTGATTCAACCGTGCTCGATCGATGACCAAGGTGGGATGGGCAATACCGGCTTTGCCCAAAGCGGCTTGCATGGACAGAAAATATGGGTCGCGCGGGCCGCTCTGGTCGCTCGGTTTATTCATCAGTGTCACGGCTCCTGCAAGTCCTGCTCCGCCTAGGATAAGCGCACGGCGGGATAGTCTAACCATCAAATGTCTCCCCAAAAATTTTGGCAAGATGCGAGTTGAGGAACCGCCCAGCTGGATCAAGCGTACGACGTACCTCATTGAACCGATCGAAATCTGGATATAGTTCGCGGAAGTCGGCTTCGGTCAGTGAGTGATGCTTGCCCCAGTGTGGACGCCCGCCCGCCGCGCGGAAAACAGGCTCGAATTCACTGAAAAAATAATCGTAGCGCTCTTCTGCGGCGGCATGAATGGCGATGGAAGATCGCGGCCCGCCATTGAACGGACTTAACCAGGCATCATCCGGCGCGATGTGTCTGTATTCGATCGGGAAAAAGGCGTCCTTCCGCCGGTCCAGCATCCTGATTACCTTGCGAAGTGTGGCGACACCATTCTCACGCGGAAGGTGATATTCCATCTCGTTGAACTTGGTCGGGCGCGTGGTCGACAATAATTGCCAGGACTCGTCGCTGGAATCCTCAACCAGACCTGTCGGAAAGGCCGACTGGGCAACCTTGCGGCGCAACCAGGGGAACCAGCCAAATGTATCGCGAAGCTGCTTCAGCCCTTCGAGGGTTTCATCATCCTCGCTTTCGCCACGTCCGCTAATGACACCCTCGTGAATATCATGAACCAACCAGGCGACCATGCCCGTGCTTGGCGAATAGAAGAATTCAAAGTTGCGATGCGCTTCGGCCAACTCTTCGACCCGGCTCAGGAAGGGCTCCACCGGCTCGATCGTCATTTGGCGATGCAGGTTGAACTCGGGAACTGTGCGCACCGTATACTGGGTGATGATGCCCAATGCGCCAAGCGACACTCGACCGGCATTGAAAAGATCACTATCCGTATCCGCCGAGACATCCATAATGTCGCCGCCTGCGGTGACCATCCGAAAGCTCTCAATATAGTCATGCAGGGCCGTCAACCGATTGCCTGTGCCATGCGTCGCGGTGGAGAATGTCCCGGCCAGCGTCTGAACATCGATATCCGGAAGGTTTGCGAATGCCCGCCCGACATTGTCCAACTCTTCCGCAGCCTGAAAGAGGTGTGTTCCCGCCCCAAACGTCGCCAGCCCTGTCTCTGCATCGAAATCCTGCAATCCTTGCAAGGCGCTGATATTGACCATGATGCCTTCACTAGGGGCCAGGCCTGAGAATGAGTGACCACTGCCAACCGGGCGCACCCGCCCTGTCGAGCCATTCATAAGGTCTGCCAGGTCCTGTTCAGTGGCAGGAAAGGCAATCTGCTGGGGGGTGGCGCGCTGGCTGCCTGACCAGTTTATCCAGCTGGCTTCGCCCGTCGTCGGCTCGGGTGGCAGCGGAGAGTATCCCTCGCGCACAAAATCCTTGGCGCTCCAGCTCATGTGCATCCCTGCAGGCACGGCAACCGCCGCGCCAACCCCTGCCCCGCTCAACAACAGTGCCCGTCTCGATAGTGCCAAAATCGCCTCCCTCCTGTTCTATTCTTCAGTAGTCGGACAAGTGGCTCGATTTCACAAACCCTAATTGGCACTGATCACAAAAATCGACGGAGGTCGCAGGCTGGTCAAATCCTGCCAGCTTCCCCACATCTTCGGCTTGGGCTAACAGATTCACCCCCACATAAAGGCATGTGGCGGCATTTCAGGCTCACGGTCGAGCTCAGGGACACGACCCGCCGGATGATCATCGACGCGAGCGAGGACAAGGGCCTGACCTGGCATCCCTCCTCCATCGTCACCTATAACCGATTGGATTAGGTCTCTACGCTGAATAGCTTTCCTTCAGCTCACGACGCAGGATTTTCCCAATCGGAGACTTTGGCAGTTCCTCAACGAAGTGCACCTTTCTTGGGCGCTTGTAGCCGGTCAGGTATTGCGCGCAGTGGCCGGAAACGTCTTCGGTGCTCAGAGACATATCACGGCGGACAACAAAGGCATGCAGCTCTTCCTCGCATGCGCCCTTCGCGATACCAGCGCTCGCCGCTTCCAGCACGCCAGGACAGGCATTGAGCACTTCGTCTACTTCATTTGGGAAGACATTGAACCCGCCAACCAGAACCATGTCCTTGGCCCGATCGACAATGTGCAAGTAGCCTTGTTCATCCAGCTTGCCGATATCACCGGTGCGCATCCAACCACCAAATTGTGAGGCACGCGTCTCATCCGGCCGGTTCAGATATCCCGACATGATCTGTGGGCCCTGGGCCACGATCTCACCGATTTCATCTGGTGCAGCAAAGGTCTGGTCATCCTTCAGGATGGCAATCTGGGTGCCCGGCAATGGCAAGCCAGCGCTGCCCGGCTTGGTGCGCTCATCCGGCGGATTCATGCTGAGCAGCGTCGTTGCCTCTGTCATGCCATAGCCTTCGATGACTTTGGCCCCGGTCATCTCGCACCAGTTTTCGCCGACAACCGGGTCCAGCGCGGCCGCACCGGAAATGGTCAGCGACAGTTCGGGTGGATTGGCCTTGAACCACGGTTCTTCCATAAGTTTGGCGAACAATGTGTTCACACCAGGAAACAGTTTTGGCTGGAATTTCGCAAATGCCGCCTTGAGGTTTGAGAGCGGACGCGGGCTCGGGATCAGGACGATGTGAACCCCGTGCTGGATCGACATGACCGAGGCCAGCAATCCGAACACATGATAGACTGGGAGAGCCAGGACCATGGTTTCACGTTCCATCTCGCGCAGGCCGGGTGCCAAAGCGAGGAACTGGTCAATATTCGTCACCAGACCAGCTTCGGTAAGACGCACACCTTTTGAAGCCCCGGTCGTGCCTCCGGAATACTGATAGATCGTGTCGCGATCAGGATTCAGCGCACGCGTATAATCGCTGACCTCAGCCGTACACGCGCTACCTTGCTTTATTGCTTGCTCAAGACGGACATGTGGCACGCCCAGAGGCCTAGCCACATGCTTGACCCGGTTCAGCAGGAAGTCGACACAAGCACGTTTCAGCGGTGGGAAAAAATCAGTCAACGATACCGCAATGACATGCTCGACACCGGTGCCTTCTACTGCCTTTTCTACGGTATCGGCAAACACGGTTGAACCGATCAGGACCTTTGCACCACTATCGCGCAATTGGTGGCGCGTCTCATGCTCAGTATAGAGAGGATTGACGTTCGACAGGATAAGTCCGGCCCGCAGGATGCCCAGCAAGGCGATGATATAGCTGATGCAATTGGGGGACTGGATCGCGACAACATCCCCAGTCTCCAGTTTCAACACATCACGAAAATAGTGCGCCAATCCTGCTGAAGCCGCTTCTACTTGCGTGAAACTGAGCGTTGTCGACATGCCATTTGGCAGGGCCGTCGTCAGCAAGGGATCTTCGGCGTAGGTTCTCGTTGCCTGTTCGAGGATTTGCTCCAGCCGTTGAGGGCGGTAGTCCTCCAGCCCCATGTGAAATTCCATCGCTTCCTGATTGTAGGATTTCAGGTGGCTCGGTTCATTATCGTACGGACGAGTGGCAAGTTTTGACGCGATCATCGGCTACAGCATCTCCAGGCTAAGCCGAAACGATGGCATGATATGGTTGGTGTCCAATTCACCCCTGCTTGCCGATTTGCCTGACTTAACGAACAGGTTGTTAAGATTTCAGCGCCCGAACGGTCTTAGAAGTCGACAATTTCGACCATTGCGCCCGGCTCAGTCGCCTCGGCATGCGCTGCACGCCGAATAAGTACATCCGCAAGCGCCAGAACCTGCTGACTGGATGAATCCTGGCTATTGGCGAGGACGAGGCCATCTGGCGTACGGATCGCACGAAGGAAGGCTTCACGACCTCCACATTGCGGCAAGGCATCACGGCACATCTCACGCCGAAACTGTAACGCCGCTTGCGCCGAAGCCCCGGATAGGCCCTCAAGCAAGGGCACCAGCAGCAGGCGTGCGGTGACAAGCGCCGAAGTCGGGTTTCCGGGCAACCCGACTATGAACCGCGCGCCCGCCTTCGCCATCCAGACGGGCTTGCCCGGCTTCATCGCGACTTTCGGAAATATATAATCCAGGGACCGTCCAAACATATCGCGTGAATAGTCTCGCTCACCAACCGAAGCCCCGCCTATGGCAATCACCAGGTCGGCTTCCTCCAGCGCCGCTTTAGCTGCCGCGCCAAGCTGATCCGGCTCATCCGGAAATCGCTGTGAACGGATGAGGTCAGCGCCATGCTCGCGAACCAATGCGCCAATCGCCAGGGACACGCTTTCCGGGATCGATCCGGGCTTCAAATGCGCTTCACCCGGCGAAGCCAATTCATCGCCCGTCGCCAGGATGGCCACACGTGGCGCGCGATACACCTCAACTTGTGCATGGTCTGCCGCTGCAGCTGTTGTCAGGCTCTTCCAGGTCAGGCGATGGCCTTTTGGTAACAACACATCACCCGCCCTGAAATCAGATCCAGCCTTGCGAATATGGCGGCCTGGTCCATACGGCCTGGCGACGGTCGCGACATCGCCATCACGGTCAATGTTCTCCTGGATGATCACCAGGTCTGCCTCAGCCGGAACCGGGGCACCGGTGAAGATACGGCACATACATCCTGGCTCTAACACCATCGACGGATCCGACCCGGCAAAGGACTCCCCTATTACAGGCAAGGAAAACGGAATTGCCCCGGTGTCCGCCTCTCGCAAAGCGTAGCCATCCATGGCGGAAACATCATGGTTCGGTGTATCCGCGCGCGCGATAACCGGGGCTGAGAGGATGCGGCCACAGGCCTCTGCAACTTCAAGTTTCTGAGTTCCCAGCGGGTTAGCAACATCCAGGACACGCGCCAGGGCTTCGTCAAATGCAATCATCTTCATGCACTTTCTCTACACGCGCGTGTGCCTGGGCTCTACCCCGCTTGCACGCTTTGTCGCCTAGTCCTGCGGCAAGGCAAATGCGAGCACGTAGTCACCTTGGCGCGTGCCGGAAGAACTGTGCCCGCCAGCCGCGATAACAACATACTGGCGGCCTTCATATACGTACGTCATCGGTGTGGCTTGACCGCCAGCGGGCAAGCGCCCTTTCCATAATTCCCTGCCCGTTTCGACATCATAGGCCCGCAAATAATCATCCATCGATGCACCTATGAAAACCAGCCCGGTAGCGGTCACGATCGGCCCGCCAATCGTTGGTGTCCCGAATTTCAACGCCAGGCCGCCTGGGGCAAGGTCTTCTGTCGTGCCGTGCGTTCGGCGCCAGACAATCTGCCCCGTGTCGAGGTCTATTCCCGCCAGAACACCCCAGGGCGGCGGTGTACACGGCAAGCCAAGCGGTGACAGAAGGACATCGCGCGCCATCATGTAAGGCGCGCCCTCCATCGGTGCGGTTTCGGCGCCGTCTCGGATGGCATATTGTGACGGCTCTTCCCCTTGCTTCTCAATCAATCGGACGAAACTGCCCACATTGCTCATGTTCACGACCAGCAGGTTGCGAGATGGATCATAGGCTGCGCTGCCCCAGTTCGCCCCACCGCCCGTGAACGGGTAAGCCAAAGTTCCTTGCAAGGATGGCGGCGTGTATAACCCCTCACGCCGCAGCTTTCTAATTTGCCCGGCACACGCCATCTTGTCCCATAGCGTAAGCCCGAAAGCCTCACCGGGTTTCAGCGTATGGCGCACGATTGGCGGTGTCTTCACTGGGAAGGGCTGCGTTACGGACAGCACCTCGCCAGCGACAGCACCCTGAGGCACTGCCCGTTCCTCAATTGGCAAGAAAGGTTCACCTGTGTCGCGGTCGAGCACATAGACCAGCCCTGTCTTCGTCACCTGTGCAACGACATCATACGCCACGCCCTCACGCCATACCTGGTAAAGGCCTGGCTGAGCCGGCAAGTCATAATCCCAGAGGTCATGGTGCACGATCTGGAAATGCCAGACCACCTCACCTGTTTCGCCATCCAAAGCGACGACAGAGTTGGCGTAATGATTATCACCCACACGGTTGCCACCATAATAGTCAGGGCTAGGGCTGGAGGTTGGCAGGAAGACCAATCCTCTTTCCTCATCAACAGACATGGTGGACCAGACATTGGCATGACCGGTGTGATCGGCTGATCCATCTGCCCAGCTCGCCCGTGCTGGATCCGACGGATCACGCGGCACTGGGTTGAACCGCCATTTCAATTCACCTGTCCGGGCATCGAACCCGTGTACCGTTCCCAGTGGCGCATCGGTTCGCAAATTGTCTCCGACCGCAGACCCCGTCACCACAGTATCGCCAACAATCGCGGGAGCTGAGGTAATCTGAAATTCACCCGGCCAGCGCAATTGCAG
>CBDUKI010000148.1:0-6569 GCA_965367765.1 uncultured Henriciella sp. | reverse complement strand
AACACACCTTCAATCACCGTGACGCTGTGCCCGCGCAATTTGACCCGCTCGCCCTGCAACTCAACGCCGATCTGCGCGCCACGGCCCGGAAACGCCTGGTAGCAGGCCAGCGCCCGGCCGAAAACAGGTCCGGCAATCGCAGCGACCATGCAATGCCAGCTGCCGGTAGCCGGGTCTTCGTCAATGCCTGATCCGGGCGCGACGAAACGGCTGGTGACATCGCACCCGTCCTCACCCTCCAGCGCCAGGCAACCAAAATTGCCGCGGTCCCAGCCGTCGCCGCCGCCCAGGACCGCCAGCGCCTTCAGGTCGGGGTCGAGCGCCCGCACCTGGTCAGCGGTCTCGAACAGGGCAGCACAGAACGGCCCGCCAAACATCTGTTTCGGGCGCGCGCCAAGCGCGGCAACCACCGCCTCGTCAATCGCCATCTCGCTCACCGCCGGGGCCGGGAAATCCATCTCCAGCCGTCCATCTGCCAGGCGAGAGACAAAAAGCTCACCCGACTGGCGTGTCACAAACGTGATCATGTCACCGTCATAACCGCCTGCCGTGTAGAGATAATGCGCCGAGGCCAGGGTCGCGTGCCCGCACAGTGGCACCTCAATCGCCGGGGTGAACCAGCGTAACTGCCAGCGCCCCTCGCCATCCGGCACAATGAAGGCGGTCTCGGCGACATTGTTCTCGGCTGCAATCGCCAGCAATTGCGCATCCGGCAGGAAATCCGTCAACGGCATGACGCAGGCCTGGTTGCCCTCGAACGGGCGACTGGCAAAGGCATCGATCTGGACAAACGGGATTTTCGGCATGGCGGCCTCCTTTAGTGGGGCTAAGCCATTCACACACGTGAGCCCTGATGACAAACCATGTTTTCTCGAGGACTTGTTAGTCCTGCTGATCCATCAGCGCCCAATTGTGCGCCACCGGGCCGTGACCCTGGCCGAGGCCCGGGGCCTTGGCAATCGCCTCGCGCAGATAGTCCCGTCCACGCGCAACGGCTTCAGGCAGGTCAACCCCCTGCGCATGCAGGGCGGCTATGGCGCTGGCCAGTGTACAGCCCGTACCATGTGTCGATTGCGTCTCGATACGCGCGCTTTCAAAAAGCCATTCGCCATGTTCGGTCTGCAACACGTCAACAAGGTTTCGGCCTGGGATATGCCCCCCCTTGACCAGGGCCGCCTTGGCCCCCTTCTCCAGCAAGATGTCTGCCGCGCGGCGCTGGCCATTGACCCCATCAACGCTCTTGCCGGTCAGGATTTCAGCTTCCGGGGCATTGGGCGTGACCAGGGCCGCCCCCCGCACCAGCAGGGCGGCCATGGCTGCGATCCCGCGCTCACTGACCAGCCTGTCGCCACTGGTCGCCACCATGACCGGATCGACAATGCGCGGGACATCCCGGGCATTGCCGTCCAGCGTTTCGGCGACCGTCTCGACCAGGTCGGGGCTGCCCAGCATGCCGGTCTTGATACAGTCCGCACCGATATCGCCCAGAACAGACTGCATCTGGCGCGCCACCGCCTCGCTACTTATCGGCCAGACGCCCTGCACACCCAGCGTATTCTGCGCGGTGATCGCGGTCACGGCTGACATCGCATAGCCGCCCAGCATTGTGACCGCCTTGATATCAGCCTGGATCCCGGCACCGCCGCCACTGTCGGACCCGGCAATGATCAAGACCCGGCCGCGCGGGGCTTCAGGATCTGTCGCCGTCATTCGACCGGCACCTCACCCCAGGGCGGTGGCGGGGCCTCGACCGGCGTGCCGAGATCAAACTCGACACGGAACAGTCTCTCTGGTCGGCTCATCTGGTAGACATAGGCTGTTCCTGGCTCGATCTCGACTGTCCAGGTGTTCTGGTTGGACACTCCGATGCCTTCGCGGGTGAACAGCGCCCGTGTTTCTGCATCGACCGGGAAATCCTGGCTCGTCGCGCTGCCAGGCCCTGCACTGTCACCACCATATTGGGTCAGCACGTCCTCGGTCCCGTCGCGGTGGCGATGGTCATGTTTCAGACGCAGGCCGCTCTCCGTGCGGGTTATCACCCAGGTCCGCGAGCGGTCTTCATCGACGGCAAACGGGATCTTGATGGTCGCCCCCTCGCAACGGGCCGGCCCCATGATCATGCTGGCCGTGCGGAAATCTGCGTCAACCTCATCTCCACTGACCAGGCGGCCCGCATAGGCCTTGCCATCACAGAGGACAGACAGGCGCTCGAAGAACAGCCCGGCCGCATCCGGCTCGGTGGCAACCGGCCCGCCGCATCCCGCGAGCGCCAGCACCAGGGCAAAAGACGCCGCACGCATCAGTACTTGATCGCGCCAGAGACCAGGGTCTCGAACGCATCCTGTGTCAGCGGCTCATACTTGTTCTGGTCGGGATCATAATACCATAAAGGCTCATTGACCTCGCCTGGATCAAAGCCCTCCTTGACCAGTTCGACCTTGCGAAACTTGAATGTGCCCGTCGTCTCGGCTTCGCGCTGGACACGGATGAACAGCGGCACGGCATATTTCGGCATCAGCGCCGCCAGCTGGTCGTACAGCGTATCGAAATCAACTTCGCCATCGAGCGTGATGGCCGCCATGCCAGCGCGCCCGTCTGTACCCGGCACGTTGACGCCATAGACGTTGGCGGTCGAGATGCCCGGCACTTTCGACACTGCCTCAGCGACCTCATTGGTCGAGACATTCTCGCCCTTCCAGCGGAACGTGTCGCCAATCCGGTCGACGAAATATACATAGCCGAGCGCATCCTTCTTCATCAGGTCGCCGGTGCGAAACCACATGTCACCCTTTTCAAACACATCCCGGAGGATCTTTTTCTGTGTCGCGGCCTCGTCGCGATAGCCATCAAATCGCGAGCGGGCTTCATCGCCGACCCGGCCCAGCGCCTCGCCCGGTTCGTCGATATCCGCCGGGATACAGAACCCATCCTCTCCGCGTATGGGCTGTTCCTCGACCACGTCAAACTTGACGATGGCAATATGATCGAACGAGCCCTTGAGATAATTCGGGATGCGCCCGACCGCCCCGACGGTACCGTCATAATTGGCAAAGCTGACATTACCTTCGGTCGAGCCGTAGAATTCGCAAAGATAGGGAATGTTGAACCTGTCCAGGAAAGCCTGCCAGATATCCGGCCGCAGGCCATTGCCGAACCCAGTGCGGATCGAATGCGCGCGCTCCTTGGGATGAGGCGGCGAGTTCAGCAAGTAGCGGCACAGCTCACCAATATAAACGATGACCGTGACGCCCTGATCGGTGCAGTCATCCCAGAACTGGCTGGCGGAAAATTTCTTGCGCAGCACCACACTCCCCCCGGTGCTCAACGCCAGGCCAACCCCGCAAATGCCGCCCGTGCCGTGATACAGCGGCAGCGTCACATAAACCCGGTCGCGTGAGGTGACCGCACAGGGCGCCACGAAACTGCGCATCATGCCCATTGTGCGAACCTGGGTCAGCCGCGCCGCCTTGGGCAGGCCGGTGGTGCCGGATGTGTAGACATAAAGGCACAGGTCACTGCCGCGCAGGTCGGCCCGGTGCAGGCGACTGGGCCGCGTGCTCGGTGTCGTCTCCAGTGTCATTGCAAGGTCTTCGCCAAGCTTGCCACCCAGCGTCCAGATTTTCGGATCGCCCTCCAGCAAGCCATTTGCGGTGGCCATGGCCTGATCCTGCTCGGCCCCGGTGATGACCAGTTTGGCGTCGGCAATGTTGACGCAATGGGCCAGGCCCTTGTCGGTCAGGTTGGTATTGATCAGGCCCGTCACCACGCCAATCTTCGCCATGCCGTACCAGATCGCGACATATTCCGGCCGGTTTTCCATGAACAGCGCCACCGCATCGCCGGCCTTCAGCCCGAGGCCAAGCGCCCAATTGGCGACCCGGTTGGCCAGGTCGTCAAACTCGCCATAGGTCATCACCTGGCCATCAAAGCGGAAGGCCGCATTGTTGCGATACTTGTCGACAGTCTGCTCGATCTCGTCAGCCGCCAGATGGGTGCCATCCGGGTCCAGCGATTCCAGCAATTTCTTCACAGACATCAAAACCTTGATTGTCTTGTACTCGCGCTTGACTGCCTGCATCAAACCCATGCTGATATCTTCTTCCCTGCTGCATTCACCCGTGTCTTGCTTTTACCCTAAAACACGGTTTCAGACGTTTCCAGTATTACAGAAGGCTGTTAAGCCGCCCTGTAAAGAACCCCAGGCCCGAAAGTTCAGCCGATGACCAATCCCGTCCGAGACCTTCTTCACCTTCTGGACCTTGAACAGCTCGAAGTCGATCTGTTTCGCGGCCAGAGCCCCGAAAACGAGACCAACCAGCGCGTCTTTGGTGGCCAGGTCATCGCCCAGTCGCTGGTTGCCGCCTATCGTACGGTTGATACGGCCACGCGCACCTGTCATTCGCTGCACGCCTATTTTATCCGCCCGGGCGACCCGTCCATCCCGATCATCTATGAGGTTGACCGCGCCCGCGATGGCGGCAGCTTCACGACCCGGCGGGTCATTGCCATTCAGCACGGCAAGCAGATCTTCAACCTCGCCGCCTCCTTCCACAAACAGGAAGATGGCTGGCACCACCAGCACACCATGCCCGACGTGCCCGGCCCTGACACGCTTGATGAACGGATCGAATGGCGCCGCAAGTTCGCTGAAAAAGTGTCTGAGCGCCATCGCGATCATTTCCTGCGCCCACGCCCGATTGAAATGCGCGAGATCGACCCGCTTGATCCGCTCAAGCCGGAAAAGGCCGATGACGTCCAGCATCTGTGGTTCCGGGTTGCCGAGCCGATTGACGAAGCCCCCTGGCTGCACCATTGCCTGGTTGCCTACGCCTCTGACATGGCCCTGCTCGGCACGGGCAACCGCCCGCACGGCATCAGCTGGATGACCGGCGAGCTGATGTCAGCCAGTCTCGACCACTCAATGTGGTTCCACGCACCGATCAATTTCAGCGACTGGCACCTCTACACGATGGATTCGCCCTATGCTGGTGGCGCCCGCAGCTTCAATCGCGGGTCGATCTATGCGCGTGATGGCCAACTGGTCGCCAGCGTTGCCCAGGAAGGCCTGATGCGCCCCGTCAAACCCCGTTCGAAATAGGCTCCAGGACGCCCCCCTGCCAAATCCCTGCATGGGTGCTATAATCGCTTCATCAGGGGCAAATCGCATTCAGGGCGAATCACCCTAAGGTTGAGGGTTATAGAACGGGCTTAAGGGGTATATTGATGACTTTGCTGGAATTGGTGATCATCGCACACAGGTGCCGGTCCACTCACCATTTCATTGCGATGGATGCCCTGTCATTGCTCAAAGGCAAAGATGCCGAACTCTGGCGCAAACTGATCCTGCGCCACCACACCTCGCTTCTGAAGGGGGCCAAGGCCCCGGACACGAGCTTCAAGGATTTCCACAATCACGTCCTGCACGTCCAGGAAGGCGAATGGGGCGGCGCCCGTGACGCGGCCATGGAATGGTATGGCAAGGCGGTCGAGGCGCTGCGCAATCATCGCTGGTCGAAGGCGGCCTATGCGCTTGGTGTCATGACCCATTATTATGCCGATCCAATCCAGCCCTTCCATACCGGCCAGACCGAAGAGGAATCGGCCATACATCGCGCTGTCGAGTGGAGCATCGCCAAGTCGCGCGAGACCATCAAGGCGATGATCGACGCACGCGGCTACCCCACTGTGCCCTCGAGCCGCGACACTGGCTTTGTTGCCGACATGGTGCTGGCCGGGGCGAAATACTCTAATCCGCACTATCAGACCTTCATCGACCATTACGATTTCGATCGCGGGGTGAAGGATCCCGAGGCCGGGCTCGACCAGCGCCTCCTGGATATCCTCGCCGACCTGATTTCCTATGCCACGTCTGGTGTCGCCATCCTGTTCGAGCGGGCCATCGAGGAAGCGGCGGTTGTGCCGCCGGATATCGATCTTGACCTGCCAGGCTATCTCGCCGCGCTGGACATCCCGATCCGCAAGATCACGCGGCGCTTGCAGGACGGCAAGGACCGCCGCCAGGTTGAAGCGATGTATGCTGAATTGCAGGCGACCGGCAAGGTCATCAAGACCCTGCCTGCCGATGACCGCAAGATCCGCAAACAGCATGCCGAGCAGGTGTTGCGAACCTCGGTCGCCGCGCTTGATGCCCAGCCGCTGCAGCCGATTGGCACACGCCATGTCGCGCTTGAGAAACCGCCAAGGCCGGTGGAATACGTGCTCAAGCTTGTGCCTGTGCCGGTCACCGAAGATGTCGCGCCACAGATCGATCCGCTGACCCCATCCATGCATTTTGCCGCCAGCACACCCGACCCTGAAGTGTTCGATGTCGCAGGTGAAGACGTCATGGCCGCGCCTGAGCCGGCGCCGGTTGCCCCGCCTGAACCTAAGGCTGAACCGGTGCCTGAAGCGGTGAACCTTGCGCCGCCTGTGGCGGACGCCGAACCGGAACCCCGCACCGAGCCTGCGGACACGCAAGCCGAGACTGTTGAAGCAGCAGACACTGCCCCTGATGCCCCGGACACAGAAGTGGTCGAGGCTGAGGCAGAGGCTGAACCCGAAGCACAGGC
>CBDUKI010000147.1:0-6577 GCA_965367765.1 uncultured Henriciella sp. | reverse complement strand
AAAAGGCTTAAATCATGTTTTATCCACTCTGCATTCAATGACGCCATAAGGTCAACAAGACCGGGCACAACGGGCGACGAAACATCATGGCGACTCGCAAAATCACTGTGAATGACCGGATGCAGAGCGGTTACACGTATGAACTGGTCGAACCAATGGGCGACCATTTCGACCCAGGCTTCACGCCGCACTTTACCCCCAAGGAAATGCTGGAACTCGGCATCTTCGAGGGCAAATACTGCAATGACTGCCGGGCGGAATTTCCCGCCGACTGGTTCGCAGCCGCCAAGCTTAGCGATCTACCCGACCCCTCACTGAACCGCTTTGGCGTCAAGAGCCGCCAGCCACTCTCGGAATGGCGCCGAAAGGGCTGGATTTACGGGCCAGACCCGCGCGGCTGGTTCCAATGGTATTGCCGGTACTATATGGGTCGGCGCCTGTTCGAGATTGACGCCATACAGATCAAGCGCTGGCGCGGCTTTGCACGTCACGCCGGACAGGTGCGTGCCAATTGTGATCCGGGGGATGTCTATTGCCGCCCCCGCCAGCGCCAAGCCCTGCTGCAATGGAGCCACGACCCGTTCATCTGACGTAACGGAAGCGCGCTGTTTGCCCTTTTCATTCGCCGGTTAATTGTCCATCCTCCGGCAAAACAAGCGGAGGGAATGATGGACGACTATGCAGATTTTGACGCGCTGGGCCTGGCCGAACTGGTCCGCAAGAAAGCGGTTACGCCGAGCGAATTATTGCAGGCGGCGCTGGACCGGGCCAGGAAAGCACAGGGCGACCTGAACTGCTTTGCCAACATGTTTCCCGAAATTGCCGAAGCGCAGATCGCCGATGGCCTGCCCGATGGCCCGTTCACCGGTGTGCCTTACCCAACCAAGGATCTGGGTGTGGCCATCAAGGGGGCGCCGTTGACCAATGGCGCGCAGGCCTGGAAGGATTATGTCTCGCCCTATGACAGCGTGATTACGGAACGCTACAAGCGCGCCGGTCTGACGCTTTTCGGCACGACGACCAGCCCGGAATTTGGCCTGACCACCACCACCGAAAGCCGGCTTTACGGCCAGACACGCAACCCCTGGGACGTGACGCGGACCTCTGGCGGTTCGTCTGGCGGGGCCTCTGCGGCGGTCGCTGCGGGTGTCGTTCCGGCGGCACAGGCCAGTGATGGCGGCGGCTCGATCCGCATTCCAGCGGCTTGTTGTGGCTTGTTCGGGATGAAACCTTCGCGCGGACGCACGCCCATGGGCCCGGCCACGACAGAGGGCTGGAACGGACAGTCTGTCACCCATGCGGTGTCACGCACCGTGCGTGACAATGCCGCCCTTCTGGACGCCTCGCATGGCCGCGAACCGGGTTCACGTTATGACGCCCCTGCACCCGATGGCAGCTTCCTGAGTGCACTGGACGCAGACCCCAAACCCTTGCGCATCGCCTTGTGGAGCACAGCACCGAACGGCACAAAGCCAGATGCCGAGGCCCAGGCCGGGCTGGATCACACCCGCGCTCTGCTGGAAGCGCTGGGCCATGTCGTCGAGGAGGCCGGGCCGGTCATGGATGGCGATGCGCTGGGCAAAGGCGTGCTGATGACGATTTCAGCCGCGATGGCGATGATCATGGAAGATCGCGAGAAAGCGCTGGGCCGCGAATTGGGGCCGGATGACATGGAAGTGGTCACCCTGCGCATGCGAGAATTCGGCAAGACCGTACCCATGGCCGAATTGATGCGAGCTAATCAGGCGGCGATCAATGCAGCCATGGCCTATGAGCACTTCCTTGACGAGGGTCAGTATGACTTCACACTCTCGCCAACGCTATCGCGCGAACCAGACCCGCTTGGCCGCCTGTCGCTGAGCCCGGATGATCTGGACGATTATGGCCAGGCGGTCACGACATTTGCGCCCTGGTGCGCCGTGTTCAACCAGATGGGTGCGCCAGCCATGTCCGTCCCGCTGCACTGGAGCACCAACAACCTGCCAATCGGCATGATGTTCGGGGGGCGCTGCGGGACCGAACGCGACCTGTTCAAGCTCGCTGGCCAACTCGAACGCGCTGCCCCCTGGGCCGACCGCAAACCTCCCGTCTGGGTCGGTTAGAGGTACGGCGGGCAATCTGGGAGATTCTCGATGCAGTCACGCATTCGCAAGACCGTGATCATTGGCGGCGGGACCGCTGGATGGATTACGGCAGCAGCCCTTGCCAAAGTCCTTGGCAAGGTGATCGATATCGAATTGGTGGAATCCGAAGCCATTGGTACGGTCGGCGTCGGCGAAGCAACCATTCCGCAGCTAAAAATCCTCAACCGTGTGCTGGAACTTGATGAAGACGAATTTGTCTCGCGGACAAACGGCACGTTCAAGCTCGGTATCAAATTCACAGACTGGGGTGGGCTCGGCCAAACCTACATGCATACCTTCGGCTCGGTCGGTGCAGATTACGACCAGGTGCCATTCCACCAATATTTCCTGCGCCATATACAGTCGGGTGGCAGCAGTGATTTCTGGGATTATTCTCTGCACTGGCAAGCCGCGATGAAGAACAAGTTTGCGCGTGTCGAAGCGATCAAGAACGTGCCCATGAATGGGCTGTCATATGCGTTCCATTTTGATGCCGCGCTATATGCCAAAATGCTCCGGGAAAAGGCCGAAAGCTGGGGGGTCGTTCGCTCCGAGGGGCGCGTCACCACCGTCAACCAGCATCCGGAATCCGGCCATATCAAGAGCGTAAGCCTGAGTGATGGCAGGGTGATAGAAGGTGACCTTTTCATCGATTGCAGTGGTTTTCGTTCGCTATTGCTTGGGCAAACCCTGGGCGTGGAATTCGAGGACTGGTCACACTGGTTGCCGGTCAACTGCGCGGTCAGCGTTGGCTGTGAACGCACCGAACCGCTCCTGCCGTATACAAAGTCAACCGCCAGACAAGCCGGCTGGCAATGGCGCATCCCATTGCAACACCGGACCGGCAACGGACACGTCTTCTGCGAAAGCTACATGTCAGAGACCGAGGCCAGCGATATCTTGTTGAAATCGCTTGATGGCAAGACGCTGTCCGAGCCAAGGAGCATTCGCTTCACGACCGGACGGCGCAAGGCGCCATGGAACAAGAATTGTGTGGCAATTGGCCTTTCAAGCGGCTTCCTTGAACCACTGGAATCAACCTCCATCCATATGATCCAGTCTGATGTAAACCGACTGATTTCGTTGTTCCCATCAAACGGGTTTGTTGACGCCGATATTGCCGAATACAACGCGCAGGCCAGTCAGGAGACCGAACGTATCCGTGACTTCCTGATCGTCCATTACAAACAAACAGAACGCCAGGACACACCGTTCTGGGCCTATGTCAAAAACATGCCTGTGCCGGACTCGCTGAGCCAGAAAATGGCGCTCTTCGCAAGTCATGGGCGGCTGTTTCGGGATCAGCATGACCTGTTCAGCGAGGCCAATTGGGTACAGGTGATGATGGGACAAGGACTGGTGCCGAACAATCACAGCGTCATGGCCGACCGTCTCAGCGAAGCGCAATTGAATCAGCTACTGACCAATATCAAGGGCCTGGTGGGGCGCATGACAGATGGCTTGAGCGGGCATGATGACTTTATCCGTGCTCATTGTGCAGCTCAGGATCCGACCGGCTGAGACCGGGTATCTAGACGCCCCAGCGGCTGACCCATTCGGGGACGATTGTTGCAGCGCGCCCGTAAATGGCGTCTGTGAAGGCGTGGGCATTGTCTGAAGGCTCGAGGTTCAGCTCGATGGTTGGCAGTCCCTTGCGCCGGGCAATGTCGACAAAGCCGGAGGCCGGATAGACCGCACCACTGGTTCCGATCGAGACGAACATGTCGATCACGTCGAGCTGATCGAGAATCTCGTCCATGTGATAGGGCATCTCGCCAAACCAGACGACATCCGGGCGCAATCCACCAATCTCACCGCAGCACGTGCAGGCATCGGTAATCGCCAGGTCGCCGGCAACCTCAAATCGCGGGCTGTTGCAATGACCACAGAAGCCCTTGAGGATTTCCCCATGCATGTGCAGGGTCTCGGCCCCTGCCCGCTCATGCAGGTCATCAACATTCTGGGTCACCAGGGTCAGCGATCCCCCATAGCTGCGCATGTGTGCCTGCAATCTGGCAAGGGCGAAATGGGCTGGGTTGGGCGCAACAGTGCGGATCTGGGCGCGGCGCAGATTATAGAATTCATGCACACCGATCGGGTCTTCTGCAAAGCCTTCCGGGCTAGCATATTTCTCGAAATCGACCTGGCTCCACAGCCCTTCTTCCTCGCCACCCCGATAGGTCGAAATGCCACTTTCGGCTGAGATGCCGGAGCCGGTGAGGACGAGGATGTTCTGGGATGCATGCATGAGATGTTTCCGGTGCTGGTGAAGGACAGGTACGGGCGCTGGCAAAGCAAAGCGAGCGGCCGGGCTCGATCTTGCCTTGCGCGCCCCGTCGTAGCTAAGTCCCCCCGATTGGCAAATCAATGGTTCAACAGGTAAAGGACAGGCATGAGCGATCTCGAAACCCATTCAGGCGGTTGCCATTGTGGCGCAGTGCGATTTGAGGTCGACCTGCCAATGGCGTTTACGGTTGAAGACTGCAATTGTTCGATCTGTGCCAAGAGCGGGAACCTTCATGTCATCGTGCCCGCAGCGCGCTTTCGTCTCCTGCAGGGTGCCGACAATCTGTCTGAGTACACGTTCAACACCGGTGCGGCACGCCACTTGTTCTGCACGACATGCGGCATCAAGAGTTTCTACATTCCGCGCTCCAACCCGGATGGTTACGCCGTCACCTGGCGTTGCCTCGACAACTGGCAGGATTTCCGCGTGACGATTGACGCATTCGATGGCCAGAACTGGGAAGCCAATGCGGCGCGACTGGCCCACAAGTCAAAGGACTGATCAGTTCTCGTCGATTGGCGTCGGAGGGGGCTGCTCAACCGGCTGACGGCGTGGATGGCCACCATGCCGCCGGTCTCGCCGGTCTCTCCGATCGAGCGTGTAAAGGATCGCCCGGCGCTGGTCCGGTGACAGCCCCTCAAGTCGATTGGCCAGGTCTTCATGCAAGCGCTGACGCACCGCCATGTCCGCGCTGCGCAACCGTTCAAAAGCCTGTACGACTTCATCGCGGTCATATGGCTCGCGATTCAAGGCGGTCGCAAGATCACGACGGGCCAGGCGCACGCTTTCGCGCTCTTCGCGTGAATGGCGTGCCGCCGTGCGGAACACGTCGCGGACCACGGCGCGATCGGCATCTGGCAGGTTATCCGGCAAGCCACGAGAGAATGGCTGCTGGGTATAGGTCCGCTCTGGGTACCGCTTGGAATGCAAGCCACCGCCTATCACCAAACCAATCAGCAAGGCATTCACAATGAGTGAGATTATCAGCCAAAGCGGAAGACGAGACGAAACCGGTTCAGTCATTCGCCGATCTCCATTTCAGTCCAGTCATTCAGGACACTATAGCCAAAGGCCGACTCATAGGCATCATCCGCGCTCGTATTGAGGCTCGTGACCATCGCCCCGGCATAGGCATAGCCACTGACAATCCCGACAAGTAGACTGGAGGCAATTGCTCCGGCTGGCCAGCGAAAGCCGCGTGGGATCAACCACCCCATCCGGCGGGTGCTCGTGTGCCGTTCAGGCGCGGGCCCGGGTGCATCGGCGAGAATACGTTGTGCCAGTCCAGTCGAGGGTTCAGGCACAGTTTCACGCTCAATCAGACGATCAAGCGCACGCGCCTCGGCCAGCGCGGCAGCGAACTGGTCTGGTCTGGCCTCCAGCAGGGCGCTGGCGGCGTCGCGCTCCGCGTCCGGCCAGGCCCCGGGTTCGGCACCGTATGCCTCGATCAAAGCGAGGACGCGTTCGACGGTGATTGTATCTTGCTTCATCTGTCCACCTCCTCTTTCAGGTTGGCACGAAGGGTCCGGCGCGCGCGGGCCAGAAGGCTTTCGAGGGCGCGGACACTGACCTGCATAATTTCAGCGGCCTCGATATTGCTCATGCCTTCAAGGGCACACAGGCTCAAGGCCTCTCTCTGTCGATCCGGCAAAGCCGCGATCTGTTGTTCGATCCCGCTCACAGCCTGGCGTGAGGACAGGGCCTCGTCGGGGCGGGGATTGTTGTCCATGCGGTCTGGAAGCTCATCCATCAGGACCGGTGTCTTCTTGCGCAACCGGTCGCGGGCCAGGTTGCTCGCGACGGTACAGGCCCAGGTGGTGAACTTGGCCTTGGGCTGCCAATCCGGCAACACTTTCCAGGCCCGCAGGAAGGTTTCCTGTGTCACGTCTTCAGCCTCCGCACGGTCTGCAAGTATTCGATAGGCCACCCGATATATGACAGGCATGGTTCGATTGACCAGCGCGGCCTGCGCCAGGCGATCACCCGCTGCGGCGCGTGTGATTTCATCCAGTTCACTGATTCTGGCCACCCGGGCAGTCTACCTGATTGGGCACCGAAAGCGAGCCGCGGTTTGGCTCGCCCCCGGCACCCAGCAAGGCTGGCCTTATTGGTCACCACCACCGCGTGGGCCATGGCGGCGGTGCTTATCACGCGCAGCCTGGCGCTC
>CBDUKI010000146.1:0-6660 GCA_965367765.1 uncultured Henriciella sp. | reverse complement strand
CTGACCAACCACACGGTCTATGCCACTAGGTGATTTTCTCTCCGACATGCAATTCCCGGTACAGTTGCGTCCAGCTTGTTTAGCGCCGCCAGGACACAAAGGCCAGCCCGGCGAAGATCACCAGGGTCAACCAGTAGAACACCTCGCCAAACCGTTGGTAGGGCGTGCGCGGCAGAGCGCCCGGCAGGGCGGTGCGCACGACCGAGGATTTCCAGCCAGCCGGGTCCCCCTCAGCCGGGTTGCCGGTGGCCACTTCGCGGCCATAGCCATCCACCACGGCCGTATGGCCCAGTGTTGCCACCCGCGCCATTGGCAGACCGCTCTCAATCGCGCGGTAGCGGTTCTGGGCATAATGCTGGGCCGGGCCCAGCCCCTTGCCAAACCAGGCATCATTGGAAATCACCACAAGCCACTCGGCATCATCACGCTGCGGACCGGCCTTGCGCACGATTTCCGGGAACAGGCCCTCATAGCAGATCATCGGGACGAAGCTTGGCAGGTCGACCGGGTGCAGCACAGTGGCCTGGTTGCCGGGCACAAAGCCGCTGGTGGTCAGGCGCTGGATCGCCCCCGGCAGGATACCGGAAATCCGCTCGCCAAACGGCACGATCTTGCTGGCCGGCAGCTCGCCAAATGGCACCAGGCGATGCTTGTCATAAAGCGAGACCAGGCCAATCCCATTCTCGCTGGCGCGCATCACAGCGAGGCTATTGAAATAGACGGTCCCCTGATCGGTCTCGGCACTGCGCCCCGATCCGGCGATCAAGGTACGCCGCCCGATGAACGCCCCGACAATGTCGAGCGCGCGATTGTCCTCCAACAGGCCAAAAGGCAGGGCGCCTTCGGGCCAGATGATGATGTCGCTAGGCTCGGAATAGACATCGCGCAACAGGTCGGCATAGCGTGCCAGGACGGGCGTTCCATAATCATCAAACTTCACCTTCTGCGGCACACCGGCATCCATCAGGAGAACGGTGCGTTCGGTCATCACCGTATCATTGGCGAGGCGTTGCGAACCCCAGGCCCAGCCGAAGCCGACAATGGCCACTGCCATGATGGTTGGCAGGGCGCGCCCGACAAGGCCCTTGAAATTGCGGGTATCGACCAAGGCCGCCGGGGCCGCCATGACGAACAGGGTCATCAGTGTCAGCCAGTAGACCCCGCCCAGCGACACGGCCTGGGACAAGGTGCCGCCCGGTGCCCATGTCGTGCCGGGAATGTTCCAGGGAAAGCCGCCAAACAAGGTGCCACGGATCAGCTCCGCTCCGCCCATGAACAGCGAAAACACGAAGACCCGTGAAGGCGAGGCCGACCAGAAGGCCCCGCCAAGGGCACAGGCCAGACCCCAGATCAGCGCCATGCCACCGGGCAGCGCAATCAGCGGCATCCACAGGAAGATGGCATGCTTTTCCGGCTCGACCAGGAACGGCATCGCGGTCCAGTACATGCTGACCAGGAAATACCCAAAGCCAAAGGCCCAGCCACGGGCAAACATCGCCCGGCCCCAGCGCGGCAGCGAGCGGGCGCCATCCAGCATCCAGACCAGCCCGACCAGCGAGACAACCAGCGCCGGCGACAGGTGCATCGGCGCGAAGCCCAGCGTCGCGAACGCGCCCAGCAGCGCGGCAAAGCCGAGACCGGCCAGCCCGTGAACCCGGGCAACAGCCTCGTGTATTGCGGTAAACACCCCGAGGCCATTACTGACGGTCCGATCACTCATTCATGCGTCTCCTGCGCTGGCTTGCGGACGATCAGGCGATGGATTCGCCGCGCATCCGCATCCAGGATTTCCAGTTCGCCGCCATTCGGGTGTGGCAGCACTTCCCCGCGCAATGGCACGCGTCCGGCCAGGGCAAAAGCCACCCCGCCCAGCGTGTCGACCTCATGGTCTTCGAGGCCAAGGTCAAGCCCGGTTTCCTCAAGAAAGTCGTCGGTTTCCATGCGCGCATCGACTTCCCAGGCCAGGCGCCCACGGCGCACCAGCATGGCTACGTCCTCGTCATGCTCATCCTCGATATCGCCGACAATCTCCTCGACCATGTCCTCCAGACTGACCAGGCCATCGGTGCCGCCATATTCATCCACCACCAGGGCAAGATGAATGCGGCTGGTCTGCATCTTCACCAACAGGTCGGTCAGGCGCATCGAGGCCGGGACATAGAGAATATCGCGGCGCAGGCGCTCCAGCAGCAGGCCGCTTTCGGCCTCGCCGCCATTCTGGGCGCGGGAAATCTCAGCCACCACATCCTTGATGTGCACCATGCCGACCGGATCATCCAGGGTTTCGCGATAGATTGGCAGGCGTGAATGCGGCTCTTCGGCATACAGCTTGATCAGGTCTTCAAGACTGGTGGAAATCTCGACCGCGACAATTTCCGCACCGGGGATCATCACATCCTCGACCCGGGCATTCTCGAACTGCGCCAGGCGAAGGCTCATTTCCTTGTCATTGAGACTGTCCTCGGGCGGGGTCTCCGGCTCATCGGCAACTGCCGCGCGCCGCGCGAACAGTCCCATGAAGCCTGTCTTGCCTTCAGCCATTGCTTGCTATTTCACCCTGTCTGCACTTCGAATCGGTGTCTTATCTATATGGATCAGGCCAACCCAGAGACGCAAGCGCCCGGACCTCAAGTGACTCCATTTTCATCGCATCTGTGTCCGCAATATGGTCGTGGCCAATCAGGTGCAGGTAGCCATGGATCAACAGATGCGACAGGTGCTGGCCCAGCGCCAGGTCCCGGCTCTCCGCATCGCGCCCGGCGACGCCGATCGATACGGCAATGTCGCCCAGGAAAGGCCGGTCCATCGGGTCGGCTTCGAAGGACAGGACGTCGGTCGGCTTGTCCTTGCCGCGCCAGTCGCGGTTCAGCGCCTGAATCTCGTCATCGTCGGTGAGCAGCACGCTGACCTCCCCGGCGACCGTGCCGACCGCCGCACCAGCTTCCAGCGCCCGCTGGCAAACCGCCTCCAGTTGCGCCACGGCTTCGGTCCAGGCCGGGGCCTCGACCCGCAGGTCAAGCTCAATCATTGCCGGCCTGCTTCGCATCGGCATCATAGGCGCGGATGATCCGTGACACCAGCGCATGGCGGCGCACATCGCGCGGGCTGAACACGACCGATCCAACGCCTTCAACACCGTCAAGGATGCGCAAGGCATGGGCAAGGCCCGAGGTCTGTTTCGGCGGCAGATCCACCTGCCCCGGATCGCCGGTGACTACCATGCGGCTGTCGCGGCCCAGCCGGGTCAGCACCATTTTCATCTGGGCAACGGTTGAATTCTGCGCCTCGTCCATGATGACGAAGGCATTTTTCAGCGTGCGCCCGCGCATGAAGGCCAGCGGGGCCACCTCGACAATCTTCTTGTCGCGCATGCGCTGGGCCTGGTCAGTGCCCAGCGTTTCGTTCAGGGCATCCCAGATCGGGCGCAGGTAAGGCTCGACCTTTTCTTCCAGGTCGCCGGGCAGGAAGCCGAGATTCTCGCCCGCCTCGACCGCAGGACGGGTAATGATCAACCGCCCGACACTCTTGTTCTTCAGCGCGGCCGCGCCCGCCGCCACGGCGAGGAAGGTCTTGCCCGTCCCGGCCGGGCCGGTGCCGAAGATCAGGTCATGCTTGGGGCCGGTCAGCATTTCCAGGTAATGGGCCTGCTTGTTGGTCTGTGGCTTGATCGGAACTTTCAGCCCGGTCAGCGCGGCAAAGCTCTGCTTCGGGCTGCGCGCCTGCTCAATCGCCCCTTCCAGGGCGCTGACCCCGGCCTCATTATTCTTCGCAAGGATCGCCTCGAAGGCAGACAGGGCCAGTTCTGCCAGCGCCTCGGCCTCAGGCGACCCGTTCAGGCGAATGCCCTCGCCCTGGCTCTCGGCGGACAGCTTGCCGTCGGCCAGCGCCTCTTCAAGAAGTAGCAAGTGCATGTGATTGGGGCCGCAGACATAGGCCAGAAGGGCCGGATCATTGGGCTGCCATAACCGGCTCAAGCGACCACCTCCGGCGCGTGCACCAATTGGCCGCTGATCGAATTCAGCGTGGCATGATTGATCTCGACATCGACGATCTGCCCGGCCAGGTTTTCAGCGCCATCGAAATGCACGGCCTGCAACCAGGGCGAGCGCCCGGCCATCTGGCCATCCATCCGGCCCTTGCCCGTGACCAGCACCGGCACGGTCTGGCCGATCTTCGACAGGTTGAAGGCCTTCTGCTGCTCCCAGAGCAGGGCCTGCAGGCGGTGCAGGCGTTCGGTCTTAACCTCTTCGGGCACCTGGCCGAACATCTCAGCCGCCGGCGTGCCGGGGCGTTCGGAATACTTGAACGAATAGGCGATGCAGAAATTGACCTCGCGCACCAGCTCCATCGTGTCCTCGAAATCCTTCTCGCTCTCACCCGGAAAGCCGACAATGAAATCGGAGGCGAAGCCGATATCGGGCCTCGCCGCGCGCACCCGGGCCATGATGTCGAGATAATGCTCGCGCGTATGGCCACGGTTCATTGCCTTGAGGATATTGTTCGAGCCTGATTGCACCGGCAGGTGCAGGAAGGGCATCAGGTTCGGCGTGTCGCCATGGGCCGCGATCAGGTCATCATCCATGTCGCGCGGGTGACTGGTCGTGTAGCGAATGCGGTCAAACCCGCCAATCTTCGAGAGATGGCGGATCAGCTGCGCCAGGCTCCAGTCGGCCGCGCCTTCCAGGTGCGGGGCCGCGCCATGATAGGCGTTGACGTTCTGACCCAGCAACTGCACCTCGCGCACGCCCTGGCTGGCCAGCGAGCGCGCCTCAATGACAATGTCATCGACCGGACGCGACAGCTCCGCCCCACGCGTATAAGGCACGACACAGAACGTGCAGAACTTGTCACAGCCTTCCTGCACCGACAGGTAGGCCATCGGCCCGTCGACCGTACGCTGCTTGGGCAGGGCGTCGAACTTCTCCAGCGTTTCGAATTCGGTCTCCAGCCGCTCGCCGGTCTGGCGATGTACGCGAGCAATCATTTCCGGCAGCTTGTGATAGGCCTGCGGGCCAAGCACCAGGTCAACCACCGGCGCACGGCGCATGATTTCCTCACCCTCGGCCTGGGCGACACAACCCGCCACGGCGACGATCATCCGCCCGCCTGTCCTGGCTTTCTGCTTCTTGATCTGGCCCAGTTCGGAATAGACCTTCTCGGTCGCCTTCTCGCGAATATGGCAGGTGTTCAGCACGACAAGATCGGCCCCGTCCGGCCCGTCCACCGGGCCATAGCCGATCGGCGCCAGCACATCCTTCATGCGCTCGCTGTCATACACATTCATCTGGCAACCATAGGTCTTGATGAAGACCTTCTTGGTCGGCTTGGTAACAGGTGTTTCAGTCATCGGCTGGCTTATGACCGAAAACACACCAAAAAGCCATATCCGCCGTCAGTCGCGGATCGCTCCTCACCGCTATTCCAGCACCGCCTTGATCAGCGGACCGTAGCCACTGTTGCCGAGCATGGCGATCTGTGCAGCAGCAGCAGCCTCGTTGACCGGCTCTTGCGGGCGGGCAATCGGATGCACGGCGCGCCGCAGCGGGCGCATGCCCCTGGGCAGGGCGATAATCTCGGCAATCGCGCGCGGGATATCCATCGGGTCGGTGCTGCCGCCCCCGCCGCTACTGGTTTCACCCATGCCTGCGGTCATCTGTGGATAGGCCGCCAGCAGGGCGTCGGGCACCCGCGCCTTGAGCTGCGCCGACAGGGCAACCTGGTTCTCCCATATCCGGGTCGGATAGCCGCCCGGCTGGATGATCGTCACCTCGATGCCCTGCATCACCGTCTCATAAGCCAGTTGCTCGCTCAGCGCCTCAAGCGCGAACTTGGTCGGCGAATAATGCGCATAGGCCGGCACGATCAGCCGCCCGAGCTGTGACGAGACATTGAAAATCTGCCCACCACCGGCGGCGCGCATTGCCGGCAGCGCCGCACGGATCATCCGCTGCGGGCCGAAGACATTGGTGTTGAACAGAAGCTGCGTGGCTTCCATGTCCTGCACCTCGATCGGTCCGGCAATCGCGATCCCGGCATTATTGACCAACACGTCCAGCTTGCCATCCACTGCCGCCAGCGCTGCATTGACCCCGGCCTCGACCTGTTCATCGGAGGTCACGTCGATCTCCAGCACGGTGATATCCAGCCCGTCGCGCGCAGCCAGGGCGGTCAGTTCATCGGCTTCCGGGCGCGGCAGGTTGCGCATCGTGGCAAAGACTTTCGCGCCGAGCCGGGCATAATGCTCAGCCCCCAGCCGCCCGAAGCCGGACGAACAGCCGGTGATCAGGATGGACAGGCCAGACAGGTCCGGCGCGCCGTCACCCTCCCGGGCCATGGCCGGCCCGGCGGCCAGCCCCGTCGCTGCAAGGCCGGCTCCGGCCATCAGCGCGCGGCGTGAAAAACGAAGTGAATTGGCCATGGTCTGCTCCCTTTTTTCAGAAGCCTACCAGCGCCGCCCCACCCGGTCCATCTCGGCGTGGTGCAGCGCGGGTCAACCCGCCACATCGGTCTCGTGAAATGTCCGCTTCTGGTCATGAGCGGTCCCAAAGTGATTGAATGTCTAATGACTAATGACCGCTTTGACGCCGAAAGCGGGCGCTCCCCCTCTATCCCCCATACCTCCCCGCCAAACCCCAGTTCCCACCGGCCCCTGACTTAAAT
>CBDUKI010000145.1:0-6668 GCA_965367765.1 uncultured Henriciella sp. | reverse complement strand
CGTAGCCTGATTGCCGCTTCAACCCTTCTTCTCATGACCGCTTGTGCGACCAGTGACGGCGACCGTGAACCGGTCAATGTCGACACCCCACCAGCGACACAAACTGTGCCGGACGCCTTCGACCTGGCCATGCAAACCGTCGATGGCCTGGTGGCCGGCGGCAATGAACAGGCCGCGATTGATCGCTTGACCCAGCTGCTGGGTCGCCCCGATCTGTCGGATGAAGACCTGGCCGCCACGCTGCTCAAGCGGGCCGAGCTGCGCTATGGCGCTGGCCACGATGTCGAAGGTGCCCTGCTTGACCTTGAAGAATTGTTCCTGACCTATCCGGACAGCCCGTCCGCAGCCGCCGGTACACCTCTGCATGCCAATGCGGCCGAGGAAATCTCGCGCCTGCGCGCTGCGCTGGCCGGTGGCGAGCTGTCGCCAACCGAAGAGTTCAACGTTCGCTTCCGTCTCGGCCAGCACCAGGACGCTGCCGACCTGATGCTGGCGCGCTCGCTGCTGCCGGAGAACGAGTATGTCGTGGACATGTTCCAGATGGGTTATCTGTGCGATGACGAGACGCTGACCGGGCCGGGTTATGCCATGGTCGAACCTGATGGCACCGAGCGGACCGTGCGATTTTGTGAATTTGGTAAATAAAATGTAAAACCCCATTGCCAATTCCTGAAATTCTGGGAAATTGGCATCCGGGTTGCAGGGGATATGGGGCGCGTAGACTAATTGGAGTGTGCCTCATGCGTTCGTTTTTTACAGTGGTCCTGGCCGCCGCGATGGCATTCACTGCCTTTGCAATGCTGGCCTCCTAGACCGACAAGTGCCGCTACCGGATCATCCTGGTAGCGGCATTTTTCCATAAAATCCTCTTGCAAATCCGACTTTCCGTCGGGACCCCCTTTACTTGTGGCTGGCATGGCGCGTACCCCAGTGAAAACGCCATTTGGAGGAACATATATGTCAGCAGGTTTGCCTGAAGGTTGGCCCGTCATTTCAATTGCCGATGCGAATGCGGGCCTGGCCGCCGCTGATGGCCCGATCCATCTTGCCGAGGGTGAAATCAACGGCGCGCGGATGAAATATTACGATCAGGCCCCGGCAACCATACGCGACATCTTCCTGGCCAATGAGCCTGCTTTCGGGCGCCGCGATTTCTTCGTCTATGAAGATGAACGCGTGACGTTCAGCGCGTTTGCCCGCGCGGTTGAGCATTTTGCCCATGCCTTGCAGAACGAGTTCGGCATCGAGAAAGGCGACCGCGTCGCTATCATCATGCGCAACTATCCACAATGGCCGGTGGCCTTCTTTGCCGCCTCCGTGCTTGGCGCCATCGTTACCCCAATGAATAGCTGGTGGACGGGCGAAGAGCTTGAATATGGCCTGTCCGACAGTGGCACCAAGCTGGCCATTGTCGACCCGCAAATCTATGAGCGCATCCGCGAGCACGTGAAGAACCTGCCGACGCTCGCCAGCCTGGTCGTGGCCCGTGCCGATGATGAGATCGCTGACCCGCGTGTGCGCCCGATGGAGGCCTTTATCGGCCCGGCCAATAGCTGGTCCAGCCTGTCACGCAAGGGCCTGCCGGCGGTTGACCTGGTGGCTGACGACGACGCCACGATCATGTACACGTCCGGCACCACCGGGCGCCCGAAAGGCGCGCTGGCCACGCACCGGGCGATCATCTCGAACATCCTGAACTCGATCACCTGCCAGATGCGAATGTTGCTACGGCGCGGCGAGGCGATCCCCGAGCCGGACCCGAACGAGCAGGGCGCGACACTGATTTCCATCCCGCTTTTCCACGCCACCGGTTCGTTCGCCATCATGATCCCGACCGTCCTGCGCGGTGACAAGATCGTCTCTATGTACAAGTGGGATGTCGACAAGGCGCTACCGCTGATCCCGCAGGAGAAGATCACGGCCGTTGGCGGTGTACCGACAATTGCCTGGCAGATCCTCGAACACCCGGATCGGGAGAAATATGATCTCTCGACGATCAAGGCGATTTCCTATGGCGGGGCCCCATCTGCGCCTGAACTGGTCTCGACGATCAAGCGCAAGGTGCCTGATGCCGCGCCCGGCAATGGCTGGGGCATGACCGAAACCTGCGCCACCGCGACGCTGAATATCGGCGAAGATTACGTCAATCGCCCGGACAGCGCCGGGGCGCCTCCCGGCGCGGTCGAGATCAAGGTCGTTGACCCGGACGGCAACACGCTTGGCCCGAACGAGATTGGCGAGCTTTGGGTCAAAGGGCCGATGAATTGCAAGCTCTATTGGAACAAGCCCGAGGCCACCGCAAAGACCTTCATCGATGGCTGGGTTGTGACCGGAGACCTCGCCCGCATCGACGAGGAGAATTTCCTCTACCTGGTCGACCGCGCCAAGGACATGCTGATCCGCGGCGGTGAGAACGTCTACTGTATCGAGGTCGAAAGTGCGCTGTTCGATCATCCGGCGGTGATGGATGCTGCGGTGGTCGGCATTCCGCACAAGATCCTTGGTGAGGAAGTCGGCGCTGTGGTCCAGCTCAAGCCCGGCACCACCGCGACGCCAGATGAGTTGCGCGCGCATGTCGCAAGCCAACTCGCCGCGTTCAAGGTGCCGGTGGAAATCCAGATCGATGCCGAGCCATTGCCGCGCAATGCCAATGGCAAGATTCTCAAGACCGATCTGCGTGATCGCTTCGCGCCGCGCGGCTAGATGAGGGGAGAGCAGGATATGGCCAGCCAAACACGCCAAATCGGCGGTGACGACGTGTCTGCAGTCGGCCTGGGCTGCATGAACCTGACCCATGCCTATGGCCCGCCGACGGAGACGGACAAGGCAATAGCCTTGCTCAACCAGGCTCTGGATGAGGGGTGCACGTTCTTTGATACGGCGACGCTATATGGCTTCGGGCGAAATGAAGAACTGGTGGGTGAGGCCATTGGCCATCGCCGCGATGAATTCTTTCTCGCGTCCAAGTGCGTGCTCGGCTTCAACGGCCGCGAACGCACGCTCGATGGGCGGCCTGAAACGATCAAGGCCGCCTGCGATGCCAGTCTGAAACGGCTCGGTGTCGATGTCATCGACCTGTATTACATGCACCGCCCGGATCGCCGCGTGCCGATTGAGGACTCTGTCGGGGCGCTGGCCGAGCTGGTCGAGGCGGGCAAGATCCGTATGATCGGCCTTTCCGAAATGGGCGAGGGTCTGTTGCGCCGCGCCCATGCGGTCCATCCCATCGCCGCCATGCAGTCGGAATATTCGCTCTGGGTGCGCAATCCAGAAATCGCCGTGATGGATGCCTGTGCCGAGCTGGGCGTGGCGCTGGTCGCGTTCTCGCCGGTCGGGCGTGGTTTCCTGGCCGACCCGCCGGTTGATCCGGCGAACTTTCATTCATCGGACATGCGCCGGGTGGCTTTCCCGCGCTTTTTCGAAGGCAATTACGAAGCCAATCTGCCTTTGCTGGATGAAGCGCGCGCCTGTGCCAGCGAGGTCGGCTGTACGGTGGCGCAGTTGGCGCTGGCCTGGACGCTGGCCAAGGGCGCGCATGTCATCCCGATCCCCGGCACGACGAACCCATCCCATCTCAGCGATAATAACGCCGCCGGGCAGATACGGCTCTCAGGTGAAATCGTCGCCCGGTTGGACGCTAATTTCGCACCGGAGAAGGCGGTCGGGCCGCGCTACTCCGCGCCAGGACAGGCCACGGTCGATACCGAACAATACCCGTTTGAAACCACGGTCTGAGCCGCCTATTCAGGCAGCTTGACCGGCGGGGCATCGGCGAAAGGCGTAATCCCGAATTCGCGATAGATTTCGCTCGGATAGTAAACCACGCCATCCTTGACCACCATGGCGATAGACTTGATCGCCTTGAGGTCTGTGGTCGGGTCGCCGGGCACCAGGAAGAAGTCAGCCAGGTAGCCCGGCTCGACCGCGCCCAGCTCGTCTGACTGGCCGACATATTCGGCCATGTCCCAGGTCGCCCAGCGCAGGATGCCCGGCGCGTCCATGCCGACCAGCTGGTAGAGTTCCAGCTCGCGGTGATAGGCGAATGAGCCGCCAAGGTCCGTGCCCGGCACCAGCTGGATGCCTTGATTGCGCATCTCGGTCACCGTCTCGATGATCTTGTCGAAGGCCTGCCAATAGGCGGTATCATCTTCCGGCGAGGAAATATCTGCCCAGGCCGTCTTGGCCGAACGCTGTACCCCGACCGGCATATGATCGACATAATCGACCATGCCCGGCGAGACCGTGCCATTGCGCGAGCGTAGCAGGGCTTCGTGGATCGCCAAGGTCGGGTCGATGGCGACATTGCCCTCAGCCATGGCGCTGATCGTGCGGGTGACCTTCGGGTCATTGATGTCGAGGCCCGGCAGGCGCTTGAGCGCGGTAAGTCGCAGCAGGGTGCGTGTATCTTCACCCGCATCCAGCACCCAGCCGAGCATGACCTGGTTGATATGGGTCATCTCGTTATAACCGGCGGCAATCATTTCGTCGGCGTTCGAGAAAGCCGGCACGTGGCCGGCGACGCGCAGGCCATGAAGCCGCGCTTCGTCGATCATCGCCGCGACCCAGTCCGGGTTCATCGAATTATAGATTTTGATCTGGTAGAAATTGCCGTCCGAATAGCGTTGCACAGCGGCAATCGCGGCTTCCTGGCTATCAACCAGTTCACCATTATTGGAGCTGAACGGGCTCTTGCCTTCGATGAAGCCGCTGCGGATGACGCGTGGCCCGGCCAGGCGCCCGGACTCGATCTTGTTGATCAGCTCGCCCAGCACCTCATTGGAATTGCCCATGTCACGCACCGAGGTCACCCCGGCGGCGATGTTGAGCAGGGCGCTGTTCTGGCCGAGATGACCGTGCATCTCGTACAGGCCGGCCACCAGCGTACCGCCCTGGCCATCAATCTCGACTTCGTTCTCACCTGTCTCGACAGAGAGCGGCTGGATGCCGGCAATCCGGTTGCCGTCGACAATCACCGAGACCGGCTCGCTCAGGGCTTGCGTCTCCGGGCTGAACACGCGCACATCGCGGATGCGGATCGGTGCGTCATACTTGTGGGCGGCGCGGGCCTGGATGTCCTCGAAGCGGCGCGCGGCATATTCTGTCGACAGGTTGCGCAAGCGCTCATCCTCGCCTTCGAAACCGGCGCGGATAATCGCGAAACGCGGCGTCAGCAGGGCGACAAAAGCGTTGTCAGCGTCCATGACGAAATAGGTCGGGTTCAGGTCGATGCCTGACAGCGCATAGGTCGCCGCGGCAATGTCGCTGGTTCCGTCGCTGATCGTGATGTCCTCGACCTTGTCGAGGCGCAGCGTCCCGCCGGGCAGGACGGGCAGGGTATGATCCTCAGCCGCCAGCAGGGCGCGGGCGTAGACCCAGAGCGCATAGGGGCTGGCATCCTGGGCAACATATAGCGCCGCCGGGCCATCGCTCACCTCGCCAGACCCGGTCGCATCGCTCCAGCGGCGCATGCCATCGCTGGCTTCGAACGTCTCGGAGACCTTGTTGCCGAATGTCGTGGCGCCTTCGATGGTCCAGCTTTGCGGGAGGCCAGCGGCGTCAAAGCTGATCGTCTCGGCCAGGGTCGGCCCGCGGCCATTGTTGCGATACTCGTAGTCCACCACCGTCTTGCCAGATGTATGGTCAATCTCCATCGCGCCGATCTCGACCCCGCCAATCAGGATGGTGAAGCTCTCTGTGCCGGACAATGGCGCCACTGTGGGGGCAGTTCCCGCAGGCTCTTGCGCTGCGGGTGTCTGTGTCTCGGTCGTGGTCGGTGAGCAGGCCGTGGCGATCAAGCTCAGGCTCAGGCCGGCGGCCAATAGGATGGTACGTTTCATCAATGTCTCCCTGTTGGGCGGCAGACTTGCACGACTTCCGTCATTCATCAATTCGCCGCGATTTGAGATGTCCGGTGCTGCCGAGCGAGCAAGAATCGGCTAAGGGTAATCCATGGTCGATGACGTAAACGACGAAGCCGGAACGCCCGGCGACAAGCCGGTGACCCTGGAGGCGCGCTCCATGTCTCAGGACGGGCGGCGGTTCTCGCCGTCGAGCGGGCGCAACAAGGATGCCGTGCGCGATGCTTTCCTGGCCCATATGCCGGATGCCGGGACCGTTCTCGAAATCGCATCAGGCACCGGCGAGCATGGCGCCCACATTCTCAAGCAGGCGCTGAACCTGGCCTGGCAATATTCAGATATTGATTGCGAGGGCCTGCAAAGCCAGAACGCCTGGGCCGCGTATCTTGGCGATGGCCGTTTGCGCGGGGCATTGGAACTGGATGTCACCACCGATGACTGGGGCGCGGCAGAGGCTGCTGGACCCTATGACGGCCTGTTCTGCGCCAACATGATCCACATTTCGCCGATTGGCGCCACGCGTGGCCTGTTTGCCGGGGCCGGGCGTGTGTTGCGATCCGGTGGGCGGATGATGCTTTACGGCCCGTTCTCGCGCGGCGGAGAGATGGTCGAATCCAACCAATTGTTCGACCGTCACCTCAAGGGCATTGACCCGGCCTGGGGCGTGCGAGACCTCGACACTGACATTCTGCCACTGGCCGAACAGGCCGGGCTGTGCCTTGTCGAAACAATTGAGATGCCGTCGAACAATCTCTCGGTAATTTTCGAACGCGCCTGAGCGGTCTAGTTATAGACCGCCAGCAGGACGTT
>CBDUKI010000144.1:0-6871 GCA_965367765.1 uncultured Henriciella sp. | reverse complement strand
GCGCTTGAGGGGCTCAGCCAGTTGTTGCGGACGGTTGAGATTGTCCGCTCTGGCCTGAACCCTGATCTCGATATTCAGGGTGTCGTGCTGACCATGTATGATCGCCGCAACAACCTGTCGGACCAAGTGGCCGATGAGGTGCGTTCGGTTCTTGGATCAAAGGTCTACAACACGGTCATTCCGAGAAATGTACGCCTGTCCGAAGCGCCTAGTTTTGGCAAGCCGGCCCTGCTCTATGATTATCGCTGCCCAGGCAGTGAGGCCTATATCCGCCTGGCCTCGGAAATGTTGCAACGTGAACGCAATCTGCGGGCGAGCGCATAATGGCCAGCGAACCGCGTCCAAAACCAAGTCGCCTTGGAAAAGGTTTGTCCGCCCTGATTGGCGAGGTGGAAGCGTCTGGCATGCAGCCGGTCGCGCCAGGCGCGCCTGTTGCTGGGGTGGATGAAATCACGCTCAAGAATATTCGTGCCAATCCGGCCCAACCGCGTCGGACCTTTCCGGAAGACGCGATGGAGGAGTTGGCCGCATCGATCAAGCAGCGCGGGGTCCTGCAGCCTATCCTGTTGCGCCCGGACCCGGATGCGCCAAATCGTTACCAGGTTGTCGCCGGAGAACGACGTTGGCGGGCTGCCCAGCGCGCTGGCCTGACGACAATTCCGGCCGTTGTCCGAGACGTGGACGAGTTGGAGCTTCTGGAAGTCGGCATTATCGAGAATGTCCAGCGTACCGACCTGAATCCGATCGAGGAAGCCGAGGCCTATGGCGCGCTGATGAAACGGTTTGGACGGACGCAAGAAAGCCTGGCCGAAAGCGTTGGCAAGAGCCGGGCGCATATCGCCAATACGCTGCGTCTGTTGAATCTGGGTGAGACGGCACGCGAGCATCTGCGCCATGGCCGGATCACCGCGGGTCATGCCCGAGCCGCACTGGGAGCGCCTGACCCGGCCCCGATCATTGAAATGGCGGTGTTGCGAAACCTGTCCGTTCGCGAGGTTGAAGCTCTGGCCAAGCGTGCGCGCGATGGTGATGCGCTAGACGCAGTGGCAAAGAAGATCGACGAGGCCAAAGATGTCGACACAACGGCACTGGAAGCAGATCTTGCTCGTGTTCTCGGCCTAAATGTTGATATTCGTCACAAGGCAAATGGTGGTGAGTTGCGCGTGAAGTATCGCGATCTCGAACAATTGGACGAATTGTGTCGTCTGTTGACCGCCAAGCGCGGATAAAACGAAGCGCGATAGAAGAAAAGTCAGTCAGGTATTTCGGTCAACCAGATTGGCCCTGAAAATATCATTATGTCGCCTGCGCGCATCGCTGCCTGACCGCTGCCAAGCGTGAAGAGTGGCGGTGACTTGCTGGAAATGTTGACTGGCTGGTCGCCAAAGCAGAAGACAAGGCTGATCCGTTCATCGCCGCTGCACCGTTCGACATGCCAGATGGTTTCATCGGCACGAATGGTCTTGAAATCACCCGTTCTTAACGCGGCATGCTCATGGCGCAGTTTCACGAGTGACTGTGTAAAGGCTAGTGTACTGCCTGGATCTGCTGTCTGCTGGTCAACAGCAAGTGGGCGATGGCTCTCGGCAATTGCCAACCAGGGGGCCGCCCCCTCCGGTGAGAAGCCTGCATTTTCGCCGCGCGCTGTCCACGGCATGGGCGTGCGAGAACCGTCGCGGCCTTGATAGGCCTGCCAGGCGAGATGGGCAACGGGATCACGGGTCTCATCAATTGACGAGAAACGGGCTTGCGGAAGCCCTAACTCTTCGCCTTGGTACATAAGTACAGTACCACGCAGTGCAAAAAGGATCGTCAGGAAAAACCTGGCCTGATAGGCGAGGTCTGCCGGAAATCCAGGGCTCATTGTGTGGCGCCCGGCGGGGCGAACATAGTCATGATTGCTCATGGTTACGCACGGCCACGATTGATCCATGGCGCTGTAACGATCCATAAAATCAGCGAGGAAGCTCGGCCCTAGGTCCGATCGGTTCAGCTCAGGTGTATAGAAGGAATGCAGGCTGTCCGGGTGATTGTAATACTCGGCGAGCTTCGAGAATTCCTCATGGTTCTCGGCAAGCACGAAAGTGCCGTTATAGCGTTCGCATAGCGCACGTATATCGCGATACATATCGAGGGTTTCGGGCCGGTTGGAATCGTGGAGATGGCGCTGCAGGTGCGAGGCCATGGCCCAATGCCATTTCGTACGTTTGTCCATAGCAACCGGCGGATTGTCAGCCAGACTGGCGTCATGGTACATCGCGTTGGAGACATCGAGACGAAACCCGTCAACACCACGTTTCAACCAGAAGTCGAGCACATCAAGCGCCATCTGGCGAACCTGCGGATTGTGATAATTCAGGGCAGGCTGATCGCTGACGAACTTGTGGTGGTAATATTGCCGTCGCTGTGGCTGATATTTCCAGGCTGGCCCACCGAAATCACTGAGCCAGTTATTCGGCGGCCCGCCGTCTGGTTTCGGGTTCGCCCAGACATACCAGTCAGATTTTTCACCGCCTTTGAGACTGTCCTGAAACCAGGGGTGACTGGACGATGTGTGGCTGAGCACCTGGTCCAGAATAATGCGCAGGTTGCGGGCTTTGCATTCGCTGACCAGTTGATCGAAATCGTCCATCGTACCGAAGTCCGGGTGGATGGAGAAATAGTCCGAAACGTCATAACCCCAGTCAGCGTTCGGCGAGGGGTAGAGCGGAGAAAACCAGATCGCGTCAACACCGAGCGAGGCGATATAATCAAGCTTTGAGATGATGCCTTGCAGATCGCCTTGCCCGTCGCCATCGCTGTCGCAGAAACTGCGCGGATAGACCTGGTAGATCACCCCACCCTTCCACCATTCCGACATCGCCAATCCCCCATGACCGCTTCAGGATTACAAAAGTTAGACGCGCCATTCGCGCAGCACAATCCCACTAGCGAGCGCGCCGTGGCGCGCTGATTTAGCATGTAAAGAAAATTGGAGCGGGCGATGAGATTCGAACTCACGACCCCAACCTTGGCAAGGTTGTGCTCTACCCCTGAGCTACGCCCGCGTCCTATTGGGTATGCAGTCCGATGCGTCGGACCGAATGGGGGATAAAGCGCAAATAATCCCCCGAGGCAAGTGGGAAATTACCCTCATTTGCACCCGAAAGCAGTTGGAAGAACATATGATCAGTAGCCGAACCAGGCCAGAAACGAGTCTGAACCGGGACTGGTTAGAAAACAGGCTAAGCCGGGACGTTGAATACGCCGCGCTTGACCAGTTCTTCGGCAATCTGAACGGCGTTCAGCGCTGCCCCTTTTCGCAGATTGTCAGAGACATTCCAGAACATGATGCCGTTCTCAATGGTCGGGTCCTTGCGCACGCGCGAGACATAACTTGCCCACTCGCCAACACACTCGACCGGGGTGACGAATTGGTCGTCTTCCGGGTTGTCGATCAGCACCACACCGTCGGCATTGCGGAACAGCTCGCGCGCTTCATCAACGCTTAGTGGATCTTCCAGCTCGACACTCACCGCTTCGGAATGGCCGACAAAGACCGGGACGCGCACACAGGTGGCGACCAGCTCGATCGACGGATCGACGATTTTCTTGGTCTCTTCGCGCATTTTCAGTTCTTCCTTGGTGAACCCATCGTCCAGGAAGACGTCAATTTGCGGGATCACATTAAAGGCGATCTGGCGGGAAAACTCGGTCGGGGTCGGCTTGTCATTGACGAACAGGCCCTTGGTCTGGGTCCACAACTCATCCATCGCAGATTTACCGGCGCCGGAAACCGATTGATAGGTCGAGACAACAACGCGCTTGATGCCCGCCGCGGCATGCAGGGGCTTCAGCGCCACGACAAGCTGCGCCGTCGAGCAGTTTGGATTGGCAATGATGTTCTTCTTGCCATAGTTGAGCACGGCTTCGCCGTTGACCTCTGGCACAACCAGAGGGACATCCGGGTCCATGCGCCAGGCCGAGGAATTGTCGATGACAATTGCGCCGGCGGCAGCGATTTTAGGTGACCATTCCTTTGATACCGCGCCACCGGCCGACATCAGGACCAAGTCAACTTTGGAAAAATCAAAATCGTCCAGGGCCTCACAGACCAGGGTTTTGTCACCATAGCTGCATTTGCGTCCGACCGAGCGGCGCGATGCGACCGCGTGAACCTTGCTGGCCTGGAAATCCCGCTCGTCCATAATATTGAACAATTCACGTCCAACATTGCCAGTGGCTCCAACGACGGCGACGCGTAGTGACATTTTTTCTACTCCTGAAATCCAGTCCGCTCTATTGTCATGTCATTTGTTGCAGTGCAACTTTATTCCGAGCACATAAATCCGGGGCAACCCGGGCTGATATTAGCGCGAGGAGCGGCGCAGCATGTATGAAGAGATCATAAACCGCTATATCAAGTGCTACAATGAGCGCGATATTGACGGCATGCTCGATTGCGTCACCGAAGATGTGATCTTCGAGAATATTTCCAATACCGGCCAGTCGATGCGGCTTGAGGGGCGCGAGCAGATGGGCCAGGTCGCCGAATTGTCTGGCAATGCCTTCTCCTATCGGCGCCAGCGCATGCTCAATCTGGTCATTGGGGCCGGTAAGGCTGCAGCCGAAATCGAGTTCGAAGGCAAGGCGGCAGTTGATTTGCCAAATGGCGTCAAAGCCGGGGAAGCGGTGAAAATTCGCGGTGCCAGCTTTTTTGAATTCAAGGGCCGTTTGCTCAGCCGGATAGCTGATTACAGTTAGGCCCGCCTATTCAGCTATGTCGCTACGCTCCAGAAAAGGATTGCTGGCACATGCCTCGGTAAATTCTGACGTGACGGCCGCCTCATTCATGGCCCGAACCCGTTTGACGAGGCGCTTGTCCTGGCCATCGGCCTTCGGCAGCGGGAACTGATACCAATTATCGGCCCCGAAAGTGATCTTGTAGATCGCGTCACCGCCATCATTGTCCCAATCAACGGGTTCAAGCGTGCAAATCTCACCGATTTTTGCCCAGTGTTCCCCGATCTGGCCACTCGTCTGATACCAGCCACCAAAATACTGGTCAGTCAGCAGGGTGCCCGTTTCCTCGATATGATAATCGGCGCGGGAGTAGAAGCTGAGCGGGGTTTCGCTCTCCTGCAGAACCCCGTGCTCTCGCATCCAGTCCAGGTGATCGGCGGCGATCTGACCGCCTGCCACGATGTCGGGTGAAATACCATTGGCCAGACCAAGGGCATCGCGATCAATCGGCTTGCCCGATTCGCAGGCCGCCTTGACGAGTGGATGCATTTTCATCCGGTTGAGCACATTCATGCGCCGGATGAAGCGCTCGTGACCGGCGTGCTGGGTTGATAGAACAAGCGTGATCCAAGTGTCTTCATCCGCGCCATAGGCGGTGTATTGGGCGTCGGTATGGCGGTCACCCTCGGTCAGGGTTTCGACCGAGCAGATTTCGCCCAGTTTCAGCCAGTAATCATTCAGTCCATCTGTTTCTTCAGCCCAGACGCCGACATATTTATCGGTCAGTAGCGCACCACCCTCAGACAGCGAGACGAGCCCCTCAGCGTAGAAGAACTCGATCGCCTCGTTGGCGGTCAAATAGTTCTTTTCCACCAGCCAGCGAAAGTGGTCCTCCTTCATTTCGCCTGGCGTCAACACGTGTGGGGTGAGCGGGTTGAGCATGACGAGGACGCCCATGGCGACCAGGCCAGCGACGGGCAGAACGAGGGCGATGCCACCCCAGCGGACAATCGGGCTGCCGTCTATCGGCTCGCCTGCAGCTGCACAGGCGCGGTGATAGCGTTGCGCATTCCACAGCATGAAAATGGCGAGGCTGGTATAGAGCAGGGTCCGCACCAGGCCGACCCCGACCCCTCCGGGCGATAACAGAGCCAGAAAACCAGACATCACGATGAGCAACAGGAACAAGGCTCCGAAGCGCGAGCCATGCCAGGACATCGCGGCTGAAACCATAAGCGCAAAAGCATAAAAGGCCCGCTCGAGCAGAATGTCCGGCGGATAGTTTTCAGGTTCGCCGCCCAGGGCGACCAGAACCGTTGCGAAGAAGCCGATGGCCGAGAGAACAAGGAAGATCATTGCGCTGGTGCGCATGGCCCGGCGATAGCCGAGGCGCTTGTCGTCAGCCGACTTGCCTTGTTCTGTCATCACCCCCCCAGGAATAAGTGTTAGCCGCGCAAAGCTCCGCCGGTTGCCTTGGCCACCGCCGCGACGATCTTGCTCGAAATGGCCTCGATTGTCTTGTCCGTCAAAGCTTCACCGCTTGGTTGCAGGGTAACTTCGATGGCGATGGACTTGTGTCCCGGCTCGATACCCTGGCCCTGGTAGACATCGAACACGTCAATGTTCGTGATCAAGGTCTTGGCGGCGCCTTCTGCCGCGCGCAGCAGGCTGGCGGCGGTGACATCCTGTTTAACCACGAAGGCAAAATCACGCCGGATCGGGGTCAGGTCAGCCTTTTCCAGTACCGGCTTGGTCTTGGTGGCACGGGCTTTCATCAAGGGCAGGGCATTCAGGTTCAACTCGAAGCCGTAGACCGGGCCATTGACATCAAGCGCCTTGAGGACACGTGGATGCAGGGCACCGAAATGGGCGACCGTGACCTTGGGGCCGAGTTTCAGGCAGGCGGATTGACCGGGATGCCAGTGTGGCTGGCGGGCTTCATCGACCTGAAAACGCGCTGGTGGCTGGCCGAGGGCAGCAAGGACAGCGAACAGGTCTGCCTTGGCGGCATACGCATCATAGGTTGGCACCCCGGCCTGCCAGTGACGTTGGCTGACCGGGCGCACCAGGCCAGCAATGATCGAGCGCTGGTCTGTTGGGCCATCGCCAAGATAGATCGGTCCAGCCTCGAACAGGCGCATCTCGCGCT
>CBDUKI010000143.1:0-6963 GCA_965367765.1 uncultured Henriciella sp. | reverse complement strand
CGCCGGATATCCTTCTGGCGCAATTTACCGGTGAGGTGCAGGGAAGGCTCTGTTGTCGACATGCTGCCTGTCTAGCTGAAAAGTCTTGGCCAAATGCGAACATGACCTGAAAAAACAAGGCCCGGCCTGAACGAACAGGCCGGGCCGATTGTGGATTTGGCGCAAACCTAGTCGAGCTTGCGGGCAATCATCTCGATCTCGAAGCACTCGATCCGGTCCCCCGGGCGAATGTCTTCATATTTCTCGAACGCCATGCCGCATTCCATGCCATTGGACACTTCTGGCACTTCATCCTTGAAGCGTTTCAGGGTCTTCAGGTTACCCTCGTGGATCACCACATCGTCACGCAGCAGGCGGACCCCGCAGCCACGCTTGACCACGCCTTCGGTGACCTTACAGCCAGCGACCTTGCCAACCTTGGTAATGTTGAACACTTCGAGAATGTCGGCATAGCCGATGAAGGTTTCCTTCTTCTCCGGTGACAACATGCCCGACAGCGCTTCTTTCACATCATCGATCAGCTCATAGATGATCGAATAATAACGGATCTCGACGCCTTCACGCTCGGCCAGTTCGCGGGCCTGCTTATTGGCCCGCACATTGAACGCAAACACTGGCGCGCCGGTTGACTGGGCCAGCAGGATATCGCTTTCGGAAATACCGCCCGCCGCGCCGAACACGACCTTGGCGCGCACTTCGTCGGTCGACAGTTTATCCAGCGATTGCGTGATCGCCTCGACAGAGCCCTGCACATCCCCTTTCAGCACGATTGGCAGATCTTCGGTCTTGCCGGAGCCATCCGCCAGGCTGGTCATGAACTGTTCAAGAGAGGCGCGCTGGGTGGCGACACCCATTTTCTCGCGCTTGGAGCGCATGCGGTACTCGGTAATCTCACGGGCCCGCGCTTCGCTGTCGACCACGTTGAAGGCATCACCTGGCTCAGGCGTGCCATCCAGACCAAGAATCTCGACCGGCACGGATGGTTCCGCTGTCTTGAGCTGCTGGCCACGTTCGTTGACCAGGGCACGAACCTTGCCCCATTGGGCACCGGCCACGACAATATCGCCGCGCTTCAGTGTCCCGCGCTTGACCAGAACGGTCGCCACAGGGCCGCGCCCCTTGTCGAGCTGGGACTCCACGACCAGGCCATCCGCCGGACGATCCGGGTTGGCTTTCAGGTCGAGCAGTTCAGCTTGCAGCGTGATCGCTTCGGTCAGCTCGTCCAGTCCGGTCTTCTTCAGAGCCGATACATTGATCGCCTGAACATCACCGCCCATGGCCTCGACCTGAAGGTCATGTTGCAACAGGTCGGTCAGGACCTTGTTCGCGTCAGCATCCGCGAGATCAACCTTGTTAACCGCCACGATGACCGGGACTTCGGCCGCCTTGGCATGGCTGATCGCCTCGATTGTCTGTGGCATGACCGAGTCATTGGCGGCAACCACAAGAATGACGATATCCGTGACATCGGCGCCGCGCGCGCGCATGGCCGAGAAGGCCGCGTGGCCCGGCGTGTCGAGGAAACTGATCCGGTCCCCGGATTTCAGTTGCACCTGATAGGCCCCGATATGCTGGGTGATGCCGCCGGCTTCACCTGACACAACATCGGTCGAGCGCAAGGCATCCAGCAGACTGGTCTTGCCGTGATCGACATGGCCCATAATGGTCACGATTGGTGGGCGCGGCTTGAGGTCCTTTGGATCATCTTCCACCCCATCCAGGCCAATCTCGACATCGGCTTCCGAGACGCGTTTGACCGTGTGGCCAAATTCCTCGGTAATCAGCTCGGCTGTATCGGCATCAATGATGTCATTGGCCCGGACCATCTCGCCCTGGCTCATCATGAACTTGACCACGTCAGCAACGCGCTCTTTCATCCGCCCGGCAAGCTCCTGCAGAGTAATTGTCTCTGGCAGGGTCACCTCGACAGAGACCTTCTCCTTCGACTCCGCCCCGACGCGGCGCTCGCGCTCACGTTCACGGGCCCGGCGTACCGAGGCCAGCGAACGCTGGCGGTCACCATCATCACCAAGGGCTGAAGCAATGGTCAGCTTGCCACGCCGGCGGCTGCTATCGCCACGCCCGCGCCCGCCGGTTTCGTTGCCACGCTTCTGACGGTCATCCTTGCCGCCCCGGCTACGCTTGCCGCGGCCTTCGCTGGCATTGGCCTGAGCTTCGATATCGGCCTGGCTTGGCGCGGCACCACCGGCCGCCTTGCCACCACGTGCGGACTTGGCCCCGCGCGCCTCGCCGGTCGCCTTCTCCGCACTGGCTTCGGCGGCAGCGGTCTTGCGCGCCTCTTCCTCAGCTTTGGCCCGGGCTTCCTGCTCGGCCTTGCGACGCGCTTCGGCTTCCTCGCGTTCTTTCTCGGTGTTGACCATTTTCTGCTGCGAGTCGCGCAGGCGCTCTGTCCGCGCCTGTTGCTGCTCCTGCTCAGCCTTGCGCTTGGCTTCGGCTTCACGGCGTTGCAACAGCACCTTCTGGCGGGCAATCAGTTCTTCTTCGGTAATGCCCAGCTTCTTGGCAGCGGCGGCCAGCTTGGAGATTGGCTTGCCGGCACCAGACGCTCCGGTCGACGACTTGCCACCACTCGGTGGCTTGCCCGCGCCGCCGGTTTTGGACTGCGCACCAATCGTGCGCCGCTTCTTGGTTTCGACCACCACCTGTTTGGAACGGCCATGACTGAAGGTCTGCTTCACCGTGCCGCCGCCCCGGGAAACAGTTAAGGGCTTGCGCCCACCAGTCTTGCCTGTGTCTTTCGTATCGCTCATGCGTGCTCTGATCTCTAACCTTCCGTGTACGGCCCTGCCTCATGCGGACCGCGTCAATTCCTGCTTCTATCGCCGATCGGCGAACCATTGCGTCTCGGGTGCGGGCCGAAAGCCAATCAGCCGCTGATAAGCCACCCCGAAAGCTTTCGACAGCGGACCCCGTTCAAGCAGCGCATGTATCACATGCTCCCGCCCAAAGGCCATGCCCAATTCAGCAGACGACAATGCGCCCGCCACTTTGGCGTCTTCATATATCGCCTTGGCCAAAAATTGAACCTTGTTTCGGCCATCTTTCGCACCATCGCTGGCTTCAAGCAGCCAGCCGGGCTCATCCTTGCGGATATAGGCACGCACCTGGTCAAAACCAATAACCGCCTTTCCGCCTTTTTTTGCCATGCCAATCAAGCCGATACAGCGCGCGGCCAGCTGCCGCTCGATCTCGTCGCACAGCCCGTCCATTGGCTGGGTCGGGGTCTTGAAGGCGCGTGAAAAAACATTCGCCTTCAGCCCTTTTTCGACCGTGCCACGATAGGCCTTGATCCAGACCCCACGCCCCGGCAGCTTGGCATTCACGTCTGGAACCGCCACCCCATCAGGGCTGCGAACAAATCGGATCAGCCGCTCGTCCGCGTGGCTTTCACGCGTAACAGCGCACTGGCGGACGCGGCCGCCAGAGGCTCTTCCCTGTGGCGCCCCTAGGCGCTGTACGGGCTCATTCTTCGTCTGCGGCATCATCGCCGCCTCCAGCAAAATCACCCTCGGCAGCAAGCGCATCCAGGTCGAAATCTTCAAGGTCGATCTCGTCCGTGTCAGCTTCAGCCTCGCCGCCTTTGCCAAGCTCACCAAGCGCCAGCAGCGCCCGTTCTTCCTCGGTCAGGTCCATTTCTTCTTCAGCCGCTTCGGCGGCCATTTCAGCCTCGAGTTGCTCCAGGGCTTCCGGCTCGATCCAGCCCGCCAGGACACGTGCCTTCATGATGAAGAGCTGGGCGTCATCCTTGCGCATTTCGCCTTTCTTCAGAATGCCGTCCTGCCAGACCGGCTTACCGTCCGGGCCAGGTTCACGCCAACCGGTAATGTCATCCGGCACCAGGCCAGCCACATCGTCAACGGACTTGACGTCATTCTCGCCAAGTTTCACCGCGAAGCCCGGGGTCATGCCATCCAGATCCATGACAGCGTCCTCGACACCCAGCTCGACCCGGCGCGCGTTCAGCTCCTCGGCTTGCTTCTCGAGGAATTCACGAGCGCGTTCCTGGATTTCCTCGGCCACGGCTTCGTCAAATCCTTCGATCTGCATGAAGTCCTCAGGCGCAACATAGGCAATATCCTCGACCGTCTCGAAACCTTCGGAGGCGAGCAGCTGGGCCAGTGTCTCGTCGGCATCCAGCGCCGCCATGAACAGGTCCGTGCGGGCCTGGAATTCCTTCTGGTAGCGGATTGAATCGTCCGTCTCCGTCACCAGATCGATCTGCCAACCGGTCAGTTGCGAGGCCAGACGCACATTCTGGCCGCGACGGCCAATCGCCAGCGGGAACTGGTCATCTGCAACCACAACCTCGACCCGGTGCTCATCCTCATCCAGCACCACTTTCGACACTTCGGCCGGCTGCAGGGCGTTCACGATAAAGGTCGCGTCGTCATAATTCCACGGAATGATGTCGATCTTCTCGCCCGACAGTTCACCAACAACGGCCTGGACGCGCGCACCGCGCATACCGACACAGGCACCGACAGGATCAATCGAGCTATCATTGGAAATCACGCCAATCTTGGCACGAGACCCGGCATCGCGGGCACAGGACTTGATCTCGATGACGCCTTCATAGACTTCCGGCACTTCGGCGGCGAACAGTTTGACCATGAAGTCAGGATGCGCGCGGGACAGGAAGATCTGTGGCCCCTTCACCTCGCGGCTGACCTTGTAGAGATAGGCGCGCACGCGATCATTCGGTTGAAAATTCTCGCGCGGGATCCCGTCATTTCGGCGAATGATGCCTTCAGCGCGACCAAGGTCGACAATCACATGACCATATTCGACGCGCTTGACGATGCCGTTGATGATCTCGCCTTCACGGTCCTTGTATTCATTGAACTGGCGCTCGCGCTCAGCATCGCGCACCTTCTGCATGATCACCTGTTTGGCGGTCTGCGCGGCAACCCGGCCAAAATCAAACGGTGGCAGCTCTTCGCGGAGCTCGCCGCCAATCTCAATGCCGGGCTCAATTTTCTGGGCATCGCTCAGCGTCAGCTGTTGGGCCGGGTCTTCAAGCTCGTCATCAGCAACAACGGTCTGAACGCGCCACAGGCTCTGCTCGCCCGTCTCGGTGTCGATATAGGCGCGGATGTCATGCTCCTGGCCATAGCGCGACTTGGCCGCCTTCTCGATGGCCTCCTGCATCGCTTCGATCACGATGGCGCGGTCGATGGACTTTTCTTCTGCAACCGCCTTGGCGATCTGCATCATTTCCATGCGGTTTGCGGAAACGCCAATTGTACTCATGGCCTCAGGCTCCACTCTCTTCGTTGTCTTCAATTGTATCATGTTCAGCATCGACCGTCTCGACACTGTCTAAGTCGACATTGTCAGGCTGGCTGGCGCTGCCGCTGGCCAGGGCCTGGTCGATCAGTTCATCGGTCAACACCAGGCTGGCCTTGGTCATCTCGGAGACCTTGGCGACCAGCTCGGTCGCATCATCCAGTTCAATCGCCACGCCATCTTCATCCTCGCGCAGGATGATGCCGCGAAACCGTCGGCGGCCCTCGAACGGCATGGCCAGCTCGACCCTGGCAAGGTGGCCGACCCAGTTCCCGAAATCACCTTCACGGGTCAGCGGGCGATCGATCCCGGGGGTCGACACTTCCAACCTGTAGGGGTCGGAGATCGGGTCGGCTGCCTCAAGGATCGGTGAGAACATCCGTGAGAAGCTCGCGCAATCCTCAACATCGGTCTGTGCCCCGCCCACCTTCTCGATCATGATCTGCAGGAGCGGGCGCTTGGATCCCATGATCCGCACGCGCACGATGTCCAGGCCCAACTCGCCGAGCAATGGCTCGGCCAGGGCAAGGATGCGTTCTTCCTGCGGCGATATGGTAATCAAGGACAAGGCCTCTCAGGCAATAAAAAGCGGCGGCCCCGTTGCCGGAACCGCCGCCGATATGTTTCGACTTGCCCCCCAGATAGGGAAAAAAGTCGCTTTTGTCTAGAGAAGTTTCAGATCGACTGCAGACGTCTTGTTGCGGCGCTCGTCATGATAAAGCTCATACTCAACCGCCTGGTCATCATTCAGGCCTTGCAGACCAGAGCGTTCAACCGCTGAAATGTGAACAAACACGTCCTTGCCGCCCTCGTCCGGTACGATAAATCCGAAACCCTTGGTTGCGTTGAACCATTTTACTTTTCCTGTGGCCATTCTTGGATCCTTCCATAAGCCATGCGCCCGACTGCACGATGCCGAAGGGTCACATACGATTACGGGGGTAGTTCCAATTCAAGCCGCCGGTCTGGCGGGGTCTTCATAGTCAGACCGGCCGTATTCGAATTATTAGCAGGCTCACATCCGTCTCCCTGCGTCAAGCGAAATTGCTGTGACAGGGCTTAGCAGACAAACTCGAAATAGACCGGTTCGATGTCGCCGAGGCGTTTCATCTGGTAGCGGGTCTGGATGTGATCAGCCGGGATGCGTCGCCAGTCATCGGCGGTTTCGGCCTGCCAGGTGAAGGCCGGATGGGCCAGAAAGCGTTCCAGCGCCTCATCGGCATAGGAACGCACATCGGTGGCAAACCGCACCCGCCCGCCCGGCGTTTTGTGATTGGCTATACTCCGATGACCACCAGCGACCGGCAGGTTGCCCGCTCCAACATCGATGGCTCTGGCGGTTGTCGCAGGCCCGACAGCAGGGCACATCGATCGCGAATATTCGTGAGACCGCGGGGAGGTCGCGTGGAAGATCCCAAACTCGTCGCCGAACGCATTCTCGACAATGTCGAGCGCGTCATCATCGGCAAAGAGCACGAAGCGCGCCTGGCGCTGATCGCGTTGCTCTGCCGTGGACACCTCCTGATCGAGGACGTCCCGGGCGTCGGTAAGACGATGCTCGCACGCGCGCTCGCACGCTCCGTGGGCTGCCGCTTCTCCCGTATCCAGTTCACGCCCGACCTCCTGCCCTCGGACGTCACCGGCGTCTCGATCTTC
>CBDUKI010000142.1:0-6999 GCA_965367765.1 uncultured Henriciella sp. | reverse complement strand
AGAGCTATCGTGAAAAGACCGAAACAGGTTGGTCAGAGCACGAGAGCCTCGGGGCCGCCTTCGACCCATTCGAGATCATGCGTCTCTCGGCATCTGCGGCGGGCACTTACGTCTTTGATGAGCGCCACGAGGTTGGCACAATCCGCTATTCCCGCCTGGTGAATGGTGAGCGTCAGGAACCGGAGGCCTTTGGTGAGCAAATCAATACCGGCACCTATACAGCTCACCCCTTCATTGCACCCGATGAAAGCTATCTGATCTGGGATAGCAATCGCGAAGGCGGCTATGGCGATTCTGACCTGTATATCAGTTTTCGTCAGCCGGACGGGACATGGGGCCCGGCGATCAATATGGGTGAAGACATCAATACGCCCTATGAAGACGCCTATGGCAGCGTCAGCCCGGACGGGCGGGTCTTCACTTTCCATACGGTCAGCCTGGGCGAAAGCTTCGCCGACAGTTTCGCCAATGTCTTCTGGGTCGATGCGGAGATTATCGAGCGCTTGCGCGCGCAATAAGGGGCAGCAATTGCCCGCCTAGTGCGCGATCGAGATGGAGACCGCGCCAAACCGCTGTGGGCCCGCCTGGGCGACAAATTCCTCGGTGCGATGAACATAGGTGAAGGCGATTTGCACGTCGCTCTGGTGCAGGGCGATGCCCATTTGCCAGTCGCCGGTAAAGTCGCGCCGGTCATGCACGCGCGCACTGTCGCGCCAGAGATTGCCATCCAGGAACATGTCGCGCGCCACGGCGCGGGCCTCGAACCCGGCAAACAGGTAGCCACCAAGGCTCTGGCCCGGCTCAAAGGTTCCAGCGCCTGCCAGGGCTGGACGGATGCGCGGTGGGCCGAAATCGGAATCAAGATCCCAGCCGATCCGGGCCGTCGCCCCGATCGCGGCATGCGTGCGGACATTGCCGAGCGTCACCCCGCCATGAACGCCATAATCGGTCTCCAGCCCAAGCGGCAGGTCCGGCCCGTCAAAGCGCTGCATGCGCTGGGCAATGATTTCCAGACCAATCTCGTCCTTGAGCTGACTGTCCCAGCCCTGAGGTTCGGCGGCGCGGATCAAATCGTGCCAATTGGTCTGGACAAATTCTCCGAGCGCTGAGGGGCCCACCACGCCGAGATTGACCTGGACGATGTCCTGCGTGTTGCCAGTGGTCGCCACGATTGTGCCTGAGCCGTAAAGCCAGCCAGCATAGGGCCTGTCGGTCGGGTCCGGAACGGCGGTGGAAATGTCTTCCGGGGTGAAGATAGCGTGTGACAAGGCCCAGCCCTGGCGCAGCTCGGTACGGTCCAGGTCAACAATTGGAATGCGGGCGGCGACCCAGTCCAGCGCCGGGTGGACGCGGTTGGCCGGAGACACGCGCTCGATGCGAATGCCGTTGGAATAATTGCGATCCGTGCCGCCGAACAGGTCGTTCTCGGACGTCATCGACCAGACGCCTTCGCGCTTGGGCTCGGGCGCGGCTGCCGCGTCACCCGCCACCGGCTGGGCCAGGGCCGGGCACGAAAAAAGGGCCGTCAGGAAGACGGCCCCGAGCTTCCACCCAAGGAGAGTACGCCTATTTTCGTATCGTGAATGTGACGCCTGCAAATTGCTCACTATCGCTACCACCCAGATTGCGTTCGCGGTACTCTACCTCACGCTGGATGTAGCTTAAAGAGACTTGTCCAGGACCTTGCTGAAACGTCACACCGGCCTGCATGTCACCAACCGTGACCTTGTCGCGCAGGGCCATCTGGGACGGCATGACCGCATTTGCCCCGCCCGGCTCCCAGACCAGGGCTTCGCCATCGCCCCCGGCAAACAGGTACCAACCGGAGGCCGCATCCGCTTCGCCGCGCTTGTCGAAATTCTGACCGATGCGGACCTCACCCCCGACGCGGCGGGTGGCAAAATCACCATCGCGCGAATAGGTCACGCGTGGGGCCACGCCGACGTCCAGGCCGAGGCCGGTGCGTTCAGCCGGCGCGGACAGGGACATTTCCGCCGTCAGCTTGCGCACTTCACGCGGGATCGCCGACAGGTCAGAGCGGGCCCGGTCACCCACGGCGCGGGCCAATGTATCACTGGAGTAAAGGCGCTGATTGGACAGGGCGTCGTCAATCTGACCCTTGATTTCGAGCGGGCTGGAAAACGCGTCAATCGCCTCGAACCCGGCACGCGGGATCGCTTCTGCATTGACCATCTGGCCACTATAGCTCATGCGCGTGTCGGCAATCTCGGATGTCGGCACCATTTTCGGCACTTCATACATGTGAACCGGCATCGCCGGCGCGGCGTAATTCGCGTCGAGATGGCCACACGCCTGGCAGCCCAAAGTCGCGAAGACTGTTGCACTAATCGCACCCATTCGTCCCAAACCTCTCATACGTCACTTCCCGTATCTGGTCCCCCAGAAAGTGGCGCTTGTTCGTTACGCTAACATAAACGATCTGGCCCGGGGAGGGGCATTCGGGAAGGGTTCGGTTAATCATTTGCAAGGCTTTAACCATGACCGACCCTGTATTTCCTACAGCGATCGCGGCCTCATCCGGGGCCGGAATGCGTTAACAGAACGCCTGATTATTTTCATTTCTGACCCCGGAATCGCGAAGAATTGCGCAAAGTTGCAGAAAATTTGACCCATAAACTTCCCATAATCTGGCGATTTCAAGGATTTGGCGCGGGTTTGCGAGCGCTGAGCCCACGAAAAACCCCCGCCCTGTGACAGGCGGGGGCCGTGTTTTACGAGGGACATAGGCCTATTGGCAGGCCAGGCACTCATCATAATCGGTGTTCGGCACGTCCATGCCGCCCGCCGTGCCGTCCTTGTCGGCCGAGCCAGCAAATCCGGCGCGCTGAACCGACTTGGAGCGACAATAGTACAGCGATTTCACGCCGCGCTCCCAGGCTGTCCAGTGCAGCATGTGCAGGTCCCACTTGTCGATATCGGCTGGCAGGAAGACGTTCAGCGACTGGGCCTGGCAGATATACTGGGTCCGGTCAGCCGCGTGCTCGATGAGCCAGCGCTGGTCAAGCTCAAACGCGGTCTTGAACAGCGCCTTCTCGAACTCGTCGAGGCAATCGAGATGCTGGACCGAGCCTTCATGCTCGAGGATCGAGTTCCAGACCTCGTCCGTGTTCTCGCCTTTGCCGTCCAGCATACGCTCAAGATACTTGTTCTTGACCGTGAACGAACCTGACAGGGTCTTGTGCGTGTAGACATTGGCCGGGATCGGCTCGATGCCCGCAGACGTACCGCCGCAGATGATCGAGATCGACGCGGTCGGGGCGACCGCCATCTTGTGGCTGAACCGGGCCATCATGCCAACTTCGGCAGCATCCTCACACGCCCCGCGCTCCTTGGCGAGCTTGACCGAGGCCGCGTCCGCGCCCTGGCGGATATGCTTGAACATCTTCTCGTTCCAGACCTTGGCCATGGCGCTTTCAAACGACACGTTCATCGACTGCAGGAAGGAATGGAAGCCCATCAGGCCGAGACCAACCGAACGCTCTCGCTGGGCAGAATACTTGGCCCGCGCCATTTCATCCGGTGCTTCGTCGATAAAGGTCTGCAGGACATTGTCGAGGAAGCGGTAAATGTCCTCCAGGAAGGCCTCTTCCTTGCTCCATTCGAGGAATTTCTCGGCATTGACAGAAGACAGGCAGCACACGGCGGTGCGGTCCATGCCATTATGATCGACACCGGTCGGCAGGGTGATTTCAGAACACAGGTTGGACTGGGTCACCTGCAGGCCGAGCTGGCGCTGGTGGGCCGGCATGGCATTGTTCACCGTGTCGGTGAACAACAGGTAGGGCTCACCGGTCTGGATACGCAGCTCAAGGATTTTCTGCCAGATCTTGCGGGCATTGACGGTGCGCAGCACTTCACCGGTCTTCGGTGAGATCAGGCCAAACTCTTCATCATTGCGCACCGCTTCCATGAAAGCGTCCGTGATGTTGATGCCATGGTGCAGGTTCAGTGACTTTCGGTTGAAGTCCCCTGACGGTTTGCGCACTTCGAGGAATTCCTCGATTTCCGGGTGGTGGACATCAAGATAGCAGGCCGCCGAGCCGCGGCGCAGCGAGCCCTGGGAAATGGCCAGGGTCAGGCTGTCCATCACGCGAATGAACGGAATGATGCCAGATGTCTGCCCATTCTGGCCGACCTTTTCACCGATTGAGCGGACATTGCCCCAATAGGTGCCAATGCCGCCGCCATTCGAGGCGAGCCAGACATTCTCAGTCCAGGTGCCGACAATATCGTCCAGGCTGTCGCCAACCTGGTTGAGGAAGCAAGAGATCGGCAGGCCGCGCCCTGCTCCGCCATTCGACAGAACCGGCGTGGCCGGCATGAACCAGAGCTTGGACATATAGTCATACAGGCGCTGGGCATGGTCCGCATCATCGGCAAAGGCGGTCGAGACGCGGGCAAACATGTCCTGGTAGGATTCGCCGGGCAGCAGGTAACGGTCCTGCAGGGTCACCTTGCCGAACTCGGTCAGGAGGTCGTCGCGCGAGCGGTCAACCTTGACCTTGGAGACAACGCGCAGCTGGGGCGCATCATCACTCGAACCAGCTTGCGCTGCCGTTTTCTCATTTGCCGCAACCACGTTGATACCTGACATCCTAAATCACCCCTTGAACATGCCCATTAATATAGGGAGTCTGCCCTGAAACTGCCATATGCAGTATCTTAGCCCGTTCCCAACACTAGATATAGTGCCTCAAGGGTTAACATCTGGTCAATGGGGCCGGTCGTGAAATTGTCACTTCGCCAGTGGATAAGTGGTAAACAACTGGTTAATTCGTGTGCGAAGTCGCGGTTCTACTGGGGCTTCAGGGCGATCGGTGCGGGCAATATTTTTTTGCCCTGACAGGAATTTTTTTATTGGCCCTGCCCCGCCGTTTTCAAGCCTCTGAATCAGGTCCACTCAGTCCGGTATGGCCGGATCGCCCGTGAACATTGGCAGATCGTCCGGATTGAACAGATCCCGCAAGGCCGATTGAGGGATTCGGGCAATATAGCTGCCCTCGGCATAGGCGCCCAATTCATAGGGTGAGAAATAAAAATCGATTCCCCCGAAGCCCGCGCTATCGCCAGCCGGGATGAGTGCGCTCTGTCTGGCCCATCCCAACCGGTCGCTGACGCCGCTCTCGACATCGGCCACCAGGTCAGCCTCGCTGATCGCGGTGCCGGCATATTTCTCGCGCTTCTGCTCCAGGATGGCGGCGCGCACAAGGCTGGTCAGGCGCACGCCGGCTGCCTCGCGGTCGGCAAACAGGTTCATCACGTCAATATCCAGGTTGGCCCGCGTGTCATGTACGAGGCCGGTGATGAAATGATTGGCATGGGCGCCGCCGGTATATTGGGATCCGGAGGCTTTAAGGCTGACCAGGCCATTGGCCGCGTGCAGCAAGGTCCAGGTCTTGCCGTAAGTATAGGGGCGGAAAAAGTCCGGGTCTGCGGCCTTGTAGGCGTCGGCCTCGGCCTGCATCCAGACGAGGTCATCCTCTGCTTCGCGGCGCAGGCGGGCCTCAAGGTCCGGGGCAATCGCGGCCAGGCCCTCAGGCAGATTGACCGTGCCGGAAAACGTCTCGCTGTTCAGGCTGACAATCGGTGGCAGGTCCGCCGGCTCCACCGAGGCCTCTGGCTCCGGGGCGGTCTGGACAGGGTCCACAGGCCCAGCCGGTATGGCCGGTTCGGCTGGGGTTGCGGCACCGCCGAAACCAAGCTGCTGACACCCGGTCAGGGCCAGTCCTGCCAGCCATATGATCGCGCTTGTCCTGTTCATTTCCTGTCCCCTGGCCAGCCTGTGCACCGACTATAGGCTGAGCAGTTCCGGATCGCCACCTTGGGCGGTTATATTTACCGTCACCGTGCGTTCATTGGCGAAGCGGTGGAGATAGTGCGGGCCGCCTGCCTTCGGGCCGGTGCCCGACAGGCCCTCGCCGCCAAACGGTTGCACCCCGACCACCGCCCCGATCATCGACCGGTTCACATAGGTGTTGCCAACCGGGCAGGCCGCCTTCACCGCCTCGGCAAAGCGCTGCAGGCGCGAATGAATGCCAAGCGTCAGGCCATAGCCCTTGGCGCGCAGGGCCTGTCCCAGCACGTCAATCTTGTCCGGGTCATAGCGCAGGACGTGCAGGACCGGGCCGAACGTCTCCTTCTGCAACTGGTCCAGCGAGGACAGTTCAACCAGGGCCGGGCCGAAGAAATGGCCCGCCTCAGGCACAGGCAATTGTTTCAGCAGGCGCGCCGTCTCACCAATCGCGCCAAGATGGGCCTCCAGCGCGGCCCTGGCCTCACCGTCAATCACCGGGCCGACATCGGTATCCGGCAGGCCGGGATCGCCCAGCTTCAGCTCATCCATCGCCCCCTTTAGCCCATCGATCAGCTGGTCAGCCGTATCCTGTGGCAGGAAGGCGAGGCGCAAGGCCGAACAGCGCTGGCCTGCCGAACCAAAGGCCGAGACGATGATGTCATCAATCACCTGTTCGCGCAGAGCCGTGGTATCGACGAACATGGCGTTCAGCCCGCCCGTTTCGGCAATCAAGGGGATAATCGGTCCCTCACGACGCGCCAGGGCCTGATTGATCAGTCGGGCCGTGTCGGTGCCGCCGGTAAAGCAGACGCCAGCGACGCGCGGGTCAGCGCACAGCGCCGCACCAACCGTTTCGCCGCGCCCTGGCAGCAGGTGCAGCGCATCTTCCGGCAAGCCCGCAGCCTGGAACAGACGCACAGCCTCGAACGCGGTCAGCACGGTCTGTTCGGCCGGTTTGGCGACCACGCAATTGCCCGCCGCCAGGGCTGCAGCCAGCTGGCCGGTAAAGATCGCCAACGGGAAATTCCACGGGCTGATACAGGCAAATGTGCCGCGCCCGTGCAAGCTGAAATGATTGGTCTCCCCGGCCGGGCCTGGCAGGCGAACCGGGTCTTCAAACTCCGCCTCGGCTTGGTCGGCGTAATAGCGGCAAAAATCGACGGCCTCACGCACTTCGGCAATGC
>CBDUKI010000141.1:0-7014 GCA_965367765.1 uncultured Henriciella sp. | reverse complement strand
CTCAGCGGCCAGGAGGCCCGCCCAAGCCCACGCGAATTCGCCGGTCTGGCCGAGGCCTGGCAGCCGTTTCGCGGCGTTGCGGCCCACCTCTTGTGGAGCTGGTTGAACCATATGCGCACGCCCGAAACCTGATTGGGTCTGGACAGCGCGCGAACTTGTCATACTCTCGACATGGGAATCAGTCAGGATTGCCATGCAGATACAGGAGGCGCGCGTTCAAGATCAACGGCCCACAGACTAAGACCCGTCTGACCGGAGGTGCCGGTCATGACTGAGGTCGTCTCCACCCCGCCCAACGGGCGGCCCGCACTGGTTTTGAATGCCGATTACCGGCCCCTGTCATATTATCCCTTATCGCTCTGGCCGTGGCAGGACGTGGTCAAGGCCGTGTTCCTCGACCGGGTCGATATCATTGCCGAATATGACCATGTCGTGCGCTCGCCCAGCTTCGAGATGCGCCTGCCTTCGGTCATCGCGCTGCGCGAATTTATCCGCCAGGATCGGAACCCGGCCTTTACCCGGTTCAACGTCTTCCTGCGGGATGGTTTCCAGTGCGTCTATTGTCATTCCCCGCATGACCTGACGTTCGACCATGTTATCCCGCGTTCCAAGGGCGGGCGCACCAGCTGGGACAATATCGTCGCGGCCTGTTCGCCGTGCAATCTCAGGAAGGGGGGGCGGATGCCGCGTGAGGCGGGCATGCATCCGGCGATCAAGCCAACCCGGCCCAGCAATTATCAGCTGCAGCAAATCGGACGGCGCTTTCCGCCCCATCACCTGCACGAAACCTGGATGGATTATCTCTACTGGGATGTCGAGCTGGACAGCTAGGCCGCTGTATCCTTGATCGGCGGGTAGAAGGTTTCGATATATTCAGCCGCGCGATACAGGCGCTTGCCTAGCGTCTTGCGGTTCATGTGGCCGCTGCGACGCAGGTAGAGCGCACAGGTCGCCTGGGCGGCATGCAGCACGTCTTTCTCCCGCAGCAGCAGCGTCGCGCGCAGCGAGTAGGACCCGGGCGTCGTGCGCAGGTTCTTGTCCAGTTCGTTAATCTGCTCGCGCAGCGTGTCCATGTAGGCGAGGACCGCCAGGGCGTTGGAACACCTGAACTCCCGCATCACCGCGCCATAATGATCTGTCTGCGTGTGCAGGCGGGCCACGGCCCGTTCGCGCACAATCTCCGGCACGGGCGGCGTGAAGGTGATTTTCTGGGTTCGCAGGATGGCCCGGCTCAGGTTGAGCGGCGCGCGCAGCGCATCCAGTCGTTCACTGAATTTCGGGTTACGTCTGAAATATACGCGGCTCATTGTCTGACCTTTCCCTGCAAGCCATGCCGGGGAAGGTGCAAAAATGAGGCCAGTTTTCGTGTCTGAGGCGAAACCGCCCGGATCCGTCGCCTAGCCCTCGTCGCGCGGGGCGAAGCTGGCCGCCTTGCGGATGCGTTTTTCCAGCAGCGGATGCAGGTCGGCATTGGCGCTGATGATCGAGCCACTGGTCAGCGGATCACCGCCATCGATTTCGGTTGTGACCCCGCCTGCCTCGCGGACCAGGATCATTCCGGCGGCGATGTCCCAGGGTTGCAGGTTGCGCTCCCAGAAGCCGTCAAACCGGCCCGCGGCGACCCAGGCCAGGTCCAGAGCGGCCGATCCATTGCGACGAATCCCGGCGACAACGGGCGTCATGGCGGCGATTTCATTGGCAAAGGCAATGTGCGCCTCGCTTGCCTTGCCGACCCAGGGCGTCCCCGTGGCGAAGACTGAATTTTCGAGGCGGCTGCGGGCGGCCACGCGCAACTTGCGCTGTTCCAGCCAGGCGCCACGCCCGGTTTCGGCCCAGAAAATCTCGTTACGCGAGACGTCATAAACGACGCCCGAATAGAGCTGGCCTTCACGCTCCAGCGCGATCGATACTGCATAATGCGGCTGGCCGTGCAGGAAGTTCAGGGTGCCGTCGAGCGGGTCGACGATGAACCGGTTGGTCTTGTCCGTGCCTTCGACAATGCCGCGTTCTTCCATCACGAAACCATAGCCCGGCCGGGCCTTGGCCAGGTGTTCGTAGATGATTTCTTCGGCGGTGTGATCAGCCCGCGAGACGAAGTCGCCCGGACCTTTTTTCGACACTTGCAGGAATTCGACTTCGCCGAAATCACGGGCCAGAGTGCGGCCCGCGCGGCGGGCAGCCTCGATCATCACATTGCCGAGGGCGGAGGGTTTGGACATGTCTTTGCCTTTCTAGTCGGCGCGGCGCAGATAGGTGCGGTCAGAGGTCTGCACGATGATCCGCTCGCCGACGCCGATAAATGGCGGCACGGTTACCCGCACACCATTGTCACAGGTGGCCGGCTTGAAGCTGTTAGCCGCCGTCTGGCCTTTGACCACAGGCTCGGTCTCCTCGACGGTCACGGTGACCTGGTCTGGCACTTTCACGCCAATCGGCTTGTCGACATAGAATTCGATCTCGACGGTCATGCCGTCCTGCAGGAAATCGCCATCATCGCCGATGAAATCCTTCTGGATCTCGATCTGCTCGAAAGTCTCCTGGTCCATGAAGGCATAGGCATCGCCGGCATCGAACAGGTATTGGTAGTCCTTCTGTTCCAGGCGCACACGCTCGATGGTTTCATTGGCCCGGAACCGCTCATTGGCTTTCGAGCCATTGAACAGGTTGCGCATCTCGACCTGGTTGAACGCGCCGCCCTTGCCGGGCTTGACGTGGTTGCACTTCATCGCGCGCCAGACACTGCCATTATACTCGATGACCATGTTGGGCTTGATTTCGTTACCGTTGATTTTGGCCATGAAACTACCTTTGCATTTAACAGGCGCGAGGTAACGGCGCAGGCGCGCCCGGTCAAGTTTTTGTGGACAGGTCCAGCCGCACTGATTTTGCACTTATTTGCAAATGCAAGTATGTTGCAAGGTTCATCCACAGATAAGGGAGGGTGTGATGGAAGGAATACTGGGACGCTTCTTGAGCTTTGATAAAATGATCACCGGAACACTGGTGAAAATTGTCTACTATATTGCCTTGTTCGTTATCGTGATTGCGGGCCTGTTTTTCGCCTTGAAATCGCTGTTCGCAGGACAGTTCGGCAGCTTCATCCTGGGCGTTGTCTTCATTCCACTGGCGGCGATCTATGTCCGCATGATTTGTGAAATGTTCATCGTTATCTTTCGAATTAGCGACAATCTCGCCGCCATTCGCAAATTGCAGGAAGGCGAGAGCAGCAGCTCATGAGCCTTTTCGGCCAGCCTAGACGGAGACAGATATGATGCGATTTCTCAGCTTCGAGAAACCCATGGCGGAGGTTCTGACCAGGGTTCTCTAGTATCTCGCCATAGCCGGGGTGCTGTGGCGGATGGTCAAGGAGATGTGGCGCTGGATCAACTATATCGACAATGACTGGGATACCGCCCTGTGGTGGCTGATCAAGACGCCGGTCATGGCGCTGGTTGCCATCCTGGTGCTGCGTGTCATCGCAGAATATGTGCTGGCCCATTTTCGCATCGACCGTTCCCTGCATGACCAGGTGACCGGTCGCGCGGTCCCGCCCGGCTCGCGCTAGGCGAAGCTATCGTCGATCAGGCGGTTGAACTTGGCAACGGCGTCGGCGGGGCCATCCGGGTGGTTCCAGACGCCGCCCGAGACGGCCAGGAAGTCGGCTCCCGCCTCGATCAGCGGGCGCGCATTATTGATCGTGATGCCGCCAATCGCCACGCAGGGCAGGGTCAGGAAGTCCTGGCACCAGGTCAGGATGTCCGGATCGGCGGGCGTCGTGTCGGCCTTTGTCTCGGTCGGATAAAACGCCCCAAAGGCGACATAGTCGGCGCCATCCTCACCGGCAATCATCGCGTTGTGGCGGCTGGCCTTGCAGGTCGCGCCGATAATCACGTCCGGGCCGACCAGCGCGCGCGCCGCCTTGATGTCCATATCGTCGCCACCAAGATGCACGCCATCGGCCTGCAGCGCCCGGCACAGTTGCGGGCTGTCATTGATAATCAGGGCGATCTCGTGCTTCTGGCACAGTGGCTGAATGGCCTGGGCCAGCTCGCGTGTCGCATGGGCATCGATCTGGTCGCCATCCTTCAGGCGCACTTGCAGGCTGGCAACCGGGCCACCGGCGATTGCCGCCTCGAACAGCGCGACAAAACCGGCGACATCATCCACCCGGGGCGGCGTGATCAGGTAGAGTAGCGTGCGTTCGCGTTCAGGTTCATTGGCCATCTGGCAGCTTTGGTCCCACTTGGCCCGGTTCGTCAAGACTTCGGCGCGCGGGCACCGGCTTTCATTCAGACGGGTTTTGGCCTGAAAACCCGTTTCGTCGAGGCTGGAAAATTGTCCAGCGCTGCGCCGGTACGTGGCGGCCGGGCAATCAGGGTGCCGGCGCAATTCGGGCAGGTGCCCTGATACACGTCCTGCGCACAGGGCGCACAGAACGTGCATTCAAAGGAACAGATAAAGGCCCCCGGCTGGTCAGCAGGCAGATCGCGATCACATTGCTCGCAGCCGGGGCGCATATCCAGCATTAGCCAGCCCGTGAGGCCTCAAAGATGCTGTCAATTGTCGAGGCCAACAGGGCGTCAAACTCGTCATCAGATTGCTGGGCGCTCAGGCCTTCGGTCAGGGCGCGGGAGAAGCTGGCAATCATGCCAGTGTTCTCGGCCAGTTTCCGGTTGGCGTCATCGCGCGAATAGCCGCCTGACAGGGCGACAACGCGCATCACTTTCGGGTGGTCGACCAGAGGCTTGTACTGGTTGGCCTTGCTTGGCAGCGACAGTTTCAGCATCACTTTCTGGCCCGCGTCGAGGGCGTCGAGGCCTTTCAGGATCTCGGCCAGGACCAGGTCCTCGGCTTCGGCCTTGTCGGCAATCGTGATGTTCACTTCCGGCTCGAGAATCGGCATCAGGCCATGGGCCAGGATCTGTTTGCCGATTTCGAATTGCTGGGCGACGTTTGCGGCAATCCCTTCGGCATTGGCGGCATTGATATTGGACCGCATCTTGGTGCCAAACACGCCCTTGGCGACGGCGCGTTCGCACAGCGCATCAAGCTCTGGCATCGGTTTCATCAACTGGACGCCCTTGTCCTCGTCGGCCAGGCCCTTGTCGACCTTCAGGAACGGCACCACGCCGCATTCTTCCCACAGGTACTGGGCAGTTGGAACGCCGTCGACGTCGCCGTCCATGGTGCGTTCAAACAAGATAGCGCCCATCACCTTGTCGCCGGTAAAGGCCGGTGACTTGATGATCCGCGAGCGCATGTCATGGATCAGGGCAAACATTTCCTCATCATTGGAATATGCAGATTCTTCAACACCATACAGGCGCAGCGCCTTGGGCGTGGAGCCGCCTGATTGGTCCAGTGCCGCCACAAAGCCATCCTTGCTTGCGGCCTGTTCGGTCATTTTTGAGTTCGCCATAGATATGGTCCCCTGTTCCCTTTAATTTACGTTCTGAGAGCCTCGACGCCCGGTAGCGCCTTGCCCTCCATCCATTCAAGAAATGCGCCACCAGCGGTGGAGATGAAAGTGAAGTCATCAGCGACGCCAGCATGGTTCATGGCCGCGACAGTGTCGCCGCCACCGGCCACGGCGGTCAGCGATCCGGCCTTGCACAGTTTCGCGGCGGCCTGTGCGGCGGCGACGGTTGCGGCATCGAACGGGGCCAGCTCGAACGCGCCGAGCGGGCCGTTCCAGACCAGTGTTTTCGAGGCTTCGAGTTGTGCAACCAGCGCGGCGACCGTTCGCGGTCCGGCATCAAGGATCATTTCGTCGGCGCCAACCTCATCAAGACCGCTTGTGCGATGATCGGCATGGGCAGCAAAGTCCTTCGCCACGACAACATCAACCGGCAGCAGGATGCGGCATCCGGCAGCCTGGGCATTGGCCTCGATCTGGCGGGCTGTCTCGGCCAGGTCATGCTCGCACAATGACTTGCCGACATCATGCCCGCGTGCGGCGAGGAATGTATTGGCCATGCCGCCGCCAATGGCCAGCGCATCAACCTTGCTGACCAGGTTCTTCAGCAGATCGATCTTGGACGAGACCTTGGCCCCGCCGACCACGGCCAGGACCGGGCGCTGGGGCGCGCCCAGGGCGGCATTGAGGGCATCAAGCTCAGCCTGCATCAAGCGGCCGGCAAAGGCGGGCAGAAGGTGGGCGACCCCTTCGGTCGAGGCATGGGCCCGGTGGGCCGCAGAGAAGGCATCATTGCAATAGACATCGCCCAGCGAGGCGAGGAATTTCGCCATCTCCGGATCGTTCTTCTCTTCCATTGGGGAGAAGCGCGTATTCTCGACCAGGATCACCGCATTTGCCGGGGCTGCATCAATCGCGGCGCGATCCGGGCGTTCAATGAAGGTCACCTCCTGGCCCAGCGCGGCTTCCAGCGCCGGGACGGTCACCCGCAATGACATGTCAGGAATGGGCTGGCCTTTCGGACGCCCGAAATGCGCCAGCAGGACAGGCTTGCCACCTTTGGCCTGGATTGCCTTGATGGTTGGCGCCACCTTGTCGATCCGCGTCGTGTCGGTGACCCGCCCAGCTTCAACCGGGACGTTGATGTCGACCCGCGTCAGGACGACCTTTCCGGCCAGGTCCATGTCGTCAATGGTCTTGAAGCTCAGTGATGTGCTCATCTTGGAATGCCTGGTCTTGTCTAGAAGGTCAGCGGGCCTGGCCCGTAAAAGACATCCCCTCCGCCGCCGCTGGCCCGGTCAGCGCAGGGCTGATCCGGGCCAGGGTGCGAAGGGGATGCGGTTTCATTGCCGTCTCGCTTACAGGAACTTCGCCATGTAGAGCGCGGTATCGCTCATGCGGGTCGCAAAGCCCCACTCGTTGTCATACCAGGACAGGACGCGAACCAGCGTGCCATCTGTGACATTGGTGCCATCAGCCGCAAAGGTCGAGCTGTGCGGGTCATGGTTGAAGTCGGCAGAGACCAGCGGGGCGGTCGAGTAACCCAGGACGCCTTTCAGCGGGCCTTCAGCGGCCGCCTTGATCGCGTTATTGACTTC
>CBDUKI010000140.1:0-7050 GCA_965367765.1 uncultured Henriciella sp. | reverse complement strand
ACGAGCACCTGCCGGGCGGCGGCTGGCCGCGCGCGCCAATTTCCGCGCCCGGCAGCTTGGCTTGCCTTATGGTGACCAGGGCCTGCTCATTTCACGCCGCCTGTATGACGAGATTGGCGGGTTCTGCGACATTCCACTGATGGAGGACGTACAGATTGTCCGCGCCATCGGAAAGGGGCGGCTCACCATTCTGGACGCCACGGCCCACACATCAGCGGCAAAATATGAGCGTGATGGCTGGCGTCGGCGCAGCTGGAGCAATGCCTGGCTTCTGACGCGATATTTGCTTGGCGCTGAGCCAGAAAAGCTGGCAAAGTCCTACACTTAGCAATTGGGGAATCAGGCATGAGCATCGAAACGGTCTGGGAAGACGAACTCGGCGAAGGCTATATCTACCTGCCGAGCCATCCCGGCCCCGGCACGCCGGGTTGCGTGGCGCGCTCGCTCGATGTCTTCGCCTTCGATGCCTCCCTGCGCGGGGCACAGGTTATCCTGGACATTGACGACCAGGACCGGATCATCGGCATTGAAATCGTTCGCTAGATGCGCCCGGCCAGTCTTCTCGTCTTTGCCAAGCCACCGCGTATCGGCCTTTCCAAGACACGCCTGGCCCGCAGCCTCGGCTCGCCCGGCGAAGCCCGCCGTATCGCCACTATGACCCTTGGGCGCACCTTGCGCGCCGTTGCCAATGCCAAGGCCAGGCCTGCCATCTATGTTGCCCCGGATGCCGCTCTGGATGCGCCACTCGCGAAGATGCCCGCAGATCGCATGGCACGGCGCTCACAAGGCCACGGCGACCTGACGGCCCGGCTCAACAAGGGCCTCATCGAAGCGCCGATTGGCCCGGTACTGTTCCTCGGGGCTGATACGCCTGATCTGACCCCCGCCCTCTTGCGCCAGGCGATCCGCGCATTGCGTCGCCACGATGCTGTGTTCGGCCCGGCGCGTGATGGCGGGTTCTGGCTGTTCGGGCTGAACAAGACGTCCCGTACTCACTCCCCCTTCCACAATTGCCGCTGGTCCGGCCCGCACGCCATGGAAGATGTCTGGCGCAACCTGCCTTTCGGGGCGCGCGTGTCTGTCTTGCCGCGGCTGATCGATATTGATGAGGCGCAAGACTGGATGGACTGGAAGGCTAAGCGCCGAGCAGGCGCGGGGTCATAATGTCCGGCAGGTCACACCTTCCAGCGCAAATTGCTCGCCCGTATCCTGACGCACGATAAAACAGTCCACCCCATCCGTCACAATATCAAACAGGATCGGCCTGGCCGGGCTGTTGCCTTCCAGCGGGCCGGGCGGCGGCGGCAGAACGGCAATAACGGGCGAAGCGGTCACATCCCCCGCCCCCAATTCGACTGAACTTCGCTCTAGCGCCTCGGCAAGCCTTGCCTTCAAAGCGACAAGGCTCGCCTCATCACCCGCCTGCAGCACCGCCGGAACCGGATCACCTGCCGTCTGGCAGGCGCTCACCCATGCCCCGGTCATCACGGCCAAGCCTGTAAGGACCTGTTTGATCATATCAGGCTCCTATCGATCGCGCGGCGTGCGCATGTCGCGATTGTTCGCCAGGAAGTCTTCCATCGGCGATAGCGGGGTTGAGGCCACTGTCGTCTTGCCCGCGGCGCGATAGCTTGTCTTGGGCGATGTTTTCGGGCTGGAGACCACCGGGCATGTGCCATTTGTGCGATAGTTGAGCGCGGCCGCCAGCAGGGCCTCATTCGGATCGCCCAGCTCATTGGCATAATCGTCAGGAACGTAACAGCCAGGCAGCTTCACGCCGAATGAGTAGCTGTGATTGTTCGGTACGAACCCGTCGGCATAGTCGCCAAAACTCTTATCATTCACGCCCTGGAACTGGATCGAATAATAGGTCTCGCCGCAATTGTCCGTCGGATAGAAACCATAGGGCTTTCCGCAAGTGATATTCCCGATCAGCACAACCTCGACATCCGCCCCGCGCAGACCATTGATCACCGCCTCGCTGGCACTGCACGTACCGCCCGTCGACAGGATGAAGACCCGCGACAGGTTGAGCTGCGCCAGCGGCGTCCCATTGGCCAGCGAGAAGCCGACCCCTGTATTGACGAATGGAATCGGCTGGTTGATCTCGCCGGTCACCGGATTGACGTTCCCTGCATCGGCATTGAATTGCAGAAGCTCAAACGTCTTGTTGTTCGTCTGGGCGCTGCCAGCCACCATATAGCCAAGCTGCGCGGCGACTGTCAGCAGGCCGCCGCCATTGTAGCGCAGGTCAAGGATCAGGTCAGACACGCCAGCCGATTCCATTTGCGACATTGCCGTGGCAATCTCTTGTTCAGACGCAAATGGGCTGAACGTATTGAACAGGATATAGCCAACATCCCCGCTTGGCGTGTTGATGATGGCCGTGCGGTTAACCGGCTTGGTCGCCAGGTCAGCCGATGTCACCGAAACCGTTCGCGTGGTATTGGTCGACAGGTCTTCAAGCAGGAAGGTGTGTGTCTCCCCCGCCGTGGCTGGGAACAGTCCGGCATTCAGCGCATCGACCCCGGCCTGGGTGTTGTCGAAAACCAGGTCAACGCCATCGACTTCACGGATACGTTCCCCGCGAATGAAGTTCGCCTTGCCGCTGACGGTCTGTGAAGCCGGCGTGTTCGGATCCGTATAGCGGATACGAAAATCACGCGGCACCGAGGTCGAAAACGCGGCATAGCTCACGCCATAACTCGCCGTTGGGGCCGAGTTGCGCTGTTCCAGATAATCCGCCGTCGGCTGGCTGAAATGGAAATCATCCTTGTCTTCGCCAGACGGTGTTATTGCGGTCGTGCGCAGCTCAGCAAAATAGGCCAGCCGGTCATTGAACGTGGCTGGATCCTGGTCGGCCACTTCATCGTTCCAGAGATAGGTCTCATTGGTCCATGAGCGCAGCCAGAAATTCTCTTCTACAAGCGACCCCAACATGTCCGGAAATGGCGTGCCCTCGATATCAACACCGCTGCGTGGATTGGCGCACAGGTCCTTGAACTGGCTCGCCGGGTCAAACACGCCTGCCGTCCATGTCGGCAGGTTGCTTGTCGGAGGTGGCGGGGGCGGCGGTGGAGGTGGCGGCGAGGCGGAACCACCCCCGCCTCCGCTACAGGCGGTCAGCGCAAGGGCGGCCAGGCCGCTCGACCATACGCCACTCAGCTTCGTCTTCTTCATGTCTCGTCCCCCTGTTAGTCGATAGAGGTGAAATCACCATGCCTCGATGATCGAGGCAAGCAAGCACATGCAGATCATATCACGCACACGCCTGGTGGCCGATACGCTTAGGGAAACAGCGGCGCCAAACCAGCCAGGGCGAGCGTTTCGTCCCAGCCCATCATCAGGTTCAGGTTCTGGATCGCCTGCCCACTGGAGCCTTTGACGAGATTGTCGATCACCGCGATGACCACGACCCGCCCGGCGACCCGGTCGGGATAAACGGCGATACGGCAATGATTGGTGCCGCGGACATGTTTGGTATCAGGCGGCGGGCTGCCGGGCGGCAGGACCGTCACGAACGGCGTGTCGGCATAGGCAGAGACAAGGCTTGCCTGGACCTGATCAACATCTCCGCGCAGGTGACAGGTCACCAGTTCGCCGCGTACCATCGGCAACAGGTGGGGGGTGAAAGTGACACCGATATCGCTACGACCGGCGGCGAGGTTCAGTTCCTGCTCGATCTCCGGGGCGTGGCGGTGCGTCCCAACACCATAGGCATGTGTGCCCTCGGCAGCTTCGGAAAACAGGTTGCCTTCCTTCAGTCCGCGCCCAGCGCCGGACACGCCAGACTTGGCATCAATGATGATATGATCGGGGTCTACGGCCCCTTTCATCAAGGGCAAAAGGGCCAGCAGGCTGGCCGTTGGATAACATCCCGGGCAGGCCACCAGGGTTTCGCCCCGCAGCCCCGCCCCTTGCCACTCCGGCAGGCCATAGCGAACCGTGGCAGTGCGCTCCGGATTGAGATGAGCCCGCCCATAGGTGCGCTCATAAAGCGCTGCATCGCGCAGCCGGTAATCCGCCGACAAGTCAACCACGCGAACAGATGCCGGCAAGGTCTCAATCAAGTCCTGGCTGGTGCCGTGTGGCAGGCAGCCGAAGGCGACATCAATCGCGCTCCAGTCGACATCATCGGCCTTGACCACGGCAAGATCGTTCGGCCCGGCCAGGTGCGGGAAGATTTCCGACAGCGCCTTGCCAGCCAGTGCGTTTCCAGTCGCCACGCTGACCTCAACATGCGGATGAGCGGCCAGGAGGCGCACGGTTTCAGCCCCTGTATATCCAGAAGCACCCAGTACGGCAGCTTTCAGCTTTGTCTCACCAGTCATATTCAACCCATTGATTCAGATACAAAAAAGCGCTCCGTCTCCGAAGCGCTTTTGAAAATTGGATTTCGGTAGAACCCGAAAGTCTAGCGCTTGGAGAACTGGAAGCTACGGCGGGCTTTCGCACGGCCATATTTCTTACGCTCAACAACGCGTGGGTCACGGGTCAGGAAGCCGAAAGGCTTGAGGACGCTGCGCAGAGATGGCTCATAAGCCACCAGCGCACGTGAAATGCCGTGGCGAACCGCACCAGCCTGACCAGACAAGCCAGAACCCTTGACAGTGCAGATCACGTCGAACTCGGTCCGGCGGTCAGCCTCAACCAGCGGCTGTTCGATAATCATCTGCAGCACAGGACGCGCGAAATATTCGGCCTGGTCCTTGCCGTTGACGGTAATCTTGCCGGTGCCTGGTTTGATCCAGACACGCGCCGTCGCAGACTTGCGGCGACCGGTGCCGTAAGAGCGGCCATGCTCGTCAATCTTTGGCTCGGCGACGATTGCAGCCGGGGCCGCAGTGCCTTCACCTTCAGTGACGGTTTTCAGATCTTCAAGCGAGTTTGCAGTCTCGGACATGATTTATGCCACTCTCTTATTCTTAGCGTTCATGGCCGCGAAATCGACCGTTTCAGGCGACTGGGCCGTGTGTGGATGCTCGGAACCAGCATAGACGCGCAGCTTGCCGAACTGTTGGCGAGACATTGAGCTCTCGCGCGGCATCATGCGCTTGACGGCCAGTTCGATGGCGCGCTCAGGGAAGCGACCGCCGAGAACCTTGCCGGCTGTGGTTTCCTTGATACCGCCCGGATGACCGGTGTGACGGTAGTAGATCTTGTCGGTCAACTTGTTGCCGGTGAACTTTGCCTTTTCGGCATTGATCACGATCACATGGTCGCCAGTATCAATGTGCGGTGTGAAGTCAGCGCGGTGCTTGCCACGCAGGCGTTTGGCGACGTAAGAAGCAAGTCGTCCAACAACGACATCAGTCGCGTCGATAACGACCCAATTGTTCTCAACGTCGTGTGGTGCGTTATATGTTTTCATTGCTCCGCCGGAGCCTCTTCAATCGGAGTTACAGGATAATGTTCAAGCGCCCGCGTTTAAGCGCCGGAAATCGCCTTGTCAACGCGTTGCCGATACTTGCCCTGCTTTTCCTTGCAACAACTTGCAGTGGACCAACACAAACCCAAACCGAAACCAGCTCTGACGCCCCGTCAGATAGCACACAAACCGGCCTTGTCCTACCGGCTGTCTGGAATTCACGGGACCTTGGCAGCCCAATTGCCAGCATTGGCGTGGCCGGTGCACTCGGCTCCACGATTGCCGTGGGGTTCGAGGATGGCGGCCTGCAAATCCTGAATTTCGAGGGCGACCGCGTGACCGACAAGTCCGACCTTGGCGTCGCCAGGCTTGGCGATGGTCATTACCTCCTTCTCTCTGGTGTCCCTGTCACGCTGTTTCCCGGCATCAGCCAGGCGGGAGACATGAAAGTCTTTATACATGGTGGCCAGTTGCCCCAGCCCCTGGTCTATGACCTCGATGTGGCGACAAGCGACCGGTTGGACGGATTGTGCTCCGCCGCCCCTGAGACCGCAGACGATGGCGTCATGCGCCTCGCCTTCTGGACTGAGGCCGCCCCGCAGATCCTGCATTCAGGTCGCATCGTGCAGGTCAATGAAGAACTGGTCTTCCTGCCTGATGAACCGGTCGAGGCCAATCGCGCGATCAGCGCCTGCCTGCTCGACGAGACGGGCGCGACCGTCTTTTCCGCCCCTGCCCTCGCCGCAGCCGGACTCGAACGCCGGGCCCATCGCCATGTCGTGACGCTGGACAATTCAGGCAACTTCCAGCTCAGCAGCGATGGCGAGGCCAGCCAGTCCCTGTCGATCCGCAATGGCATCACTGTCGACATGCCGCTTTTGCCGGTCGACATGGCCGGAACCGGCGACACACGCAGCGGCGGGTACCCCGGCGGCGTCCTGGTCGTTGCCGGTCAAGCCCCGAATGGCGACCATGGCCTGGTCTTCATCGACCCGAGCCAGGTGACGCTCAGCCCGTTCGGATTTTCGACCCAGGCACCCTGACCGTCTGCCAGGTCAGCCGCACGGCCAGCAGGACAACCACAACGCCGAGCGCCTGATGCGCCAGCGCCAGCACCAATGGCGCGCCGTTCAGCAGGGTGAGGATGCCCCAGACAGCTTGCAGGCTGGTCACCGTGGCCAGAACGACGAAGCCGTTACGCACACGGGTCTGCAAGTGCAGCACCGCCCCGAGCACGCTGAGCGCCCATAGCAGGTAAGCCAGCGTCCGATGGTTAAACTGTGTCGCCGCGCGCCCTTCGAACAAGGAGCGCAAGCCCAGCTCGCCTTCGACATAATTGCCAGGAAACAGCTCACCGGCCATGAGCGGCCAGTCCGTATACGTCCGCCCGGCATCCAGCCCAGCGACCAAGGCCCCGGCCAGCATCTGAACACAGACCAGGATGAGAAGCCCAATCGCCCAGACCCGCGCCGAGCCGGGCACGGCGGATTTGCGCTTGCCACCCAGGTCAAGCCAGTACCAGGCCGTTACGCCAATGATCAGCAGCGCCAGGCCGAAATGCGTCGCCAGGCGATAAGGCGCGACATCGACACGGGCGGTATCACCAATCCCGCTGGCCACCATCCACCAGCCAATCGCGCCCTGCAAACCGCCAAGCCCAATCAGCACGAGTAGGCGCACAA
>CBDUKI010000139.1:0-7239 GCA_965367765.1 uncultured Henriciella sp. | reverse complement strand
ATCGGCCTTGATCGAGCCGGCCGGGGAAATGTGGTCTGTGGTAATGCTGTCGCCAAACAGGCCGAGGATACGTGCATCCTTCACGTCTTCCGGGGCTTCGACACTTGTGGTCATGCCGTCGAAATATGGCGGGTTCTGCACATAGGTTGAAGAGATTGGCCAGTTATATGTTTCCCCGCCTGACACTTCGATGCCTTGCCAGTTCTTGTCGCCCTTGAAGACGTCTGAATAGCGTTCGGCAAACATTTCAGGGGTCACAGCCTTGTTCATGATTTCGGCGATTTCCTGGGAGCTTGGCCAGATGTCCTTCAGGTAGACGTCGTTGCCGTTCTTGTCCTTACCGAGCGGATCCGTGGTCAGGTTCAGCTTCAGCGTGCCGGCAATTGCATAGGCCACGACCAGTGGCGGTGAGGCCAGATAGTTGGCCTTGATATCGGGGCCGATCCGGCCTTCGAAGTTGCGGTTACCTGACAGCACCGAGCAGGATACCAGGTTGCCGTCGGCGATGGCCTTGGACAGGGCTGGGCTGAGCGGGCCGGAGTTGCCGATACAGGTTGTGCAGCCATAGCCAACCAGGTTGAATCCAAGGGCATCAAGGTCGTCCTGAAGACCCGCTTTTTCCAGATAGTCGGTCACGACCTGGCTACCGGGGGCAAGTGAGGTTTTCACCCATGGTTTGCTGTCGAGGCCAAGCGCTGCCGCCTTGCGGGCCACCAGGCCTGCTGCACTGAGCACTGACGGGTTCGAGGTGTTTGTGCATGACGTGATCGCCGCAATGAATACATCGCCATGGGTTACGGTATAATCTTCCCCCTCAACAGCGATGGCCGTGGCATCATTCGCGTCGGTGGCAAACTCCCTGGCCATGGCTTCAGCGAAGGCGGTGTCGGCAGCCGACAGGAGGACACGGTCCTGCGGGCGTTTCGGACCGGAGATGGACGGAACCACAGAACCGAGGTCAAGCTCCAGCGTATCGGTATAGACCGGATCGGCCATGTCTGGACGCCAGTAGCCCTGGGCCTTGGCATAGGCTTCGACCAGGGCCACGCGATCAGCGTCGCGGCCTGTATTGGTCAGATACTTGATCGTGTCATGGTCAACCGGGAAGAAGCCACAGGTCGCACCGTATTCAGGGCCCATATTCGAGATGGTTGCCTGATCTTCGAGGGACAGGTTGGACAGGCCTTCACCGAAATATTCGACGAACTTCCCGACCACGCCCTTCTCGCGCAGCATCTGCACGACGGTCAGCACCAGGTCGGTTGCGGTGGCGCCTTCGGCCATCTTCCCGGTAAGCTTGAAGCCGACCACTTCAGGGATGAGCATGGAGACAGGCTGGCCCAGCATCGCGGCTTCCGCCTCGATCCCGCCAACACCCCAGCCGAGCACTGACAGGCCATTGATCATTGTGGTGTGAGAATCTGTGCCGACGCAGGTGTCGGGATAGGCGATAGTCTCGCCGTTCTCTTCCTTGGTCCAGACGGTCTGGCCGAGATATTCGAGGTTGACCTGGTGGCAGATGCCGGTGCCAGGTGGCACAACGCGGAAATTCTGGAAGGCCGAACTGCCCCAGCGCAGGAACTCGTAACGCTCCTGGTTGCGTTCGTACTCGATGGCGACGTTCTTCTCGAAACTGTCTTCATGGCCAAAATTGTCGACCATGACCGAGTGGTCGATCACCAGGTCCACAGGCACTTGCGGGTTGATCGCCTGGGCGTCGGACCCAAGCTTCTGCGCAGCGTCACGCATCGCTGCGAGATCAACGACGGCGGGTACGCCGGTAAAGTCCTGCATCAGAACACGGGCCGGACGATAGGCAATCTCGTGGGTTACCTTGCCACCATTGTCGATCCAGCTCTTGAATGCCTGGATATCATCCTTGGTGACGGTGACGCCGTCTTCGTTGCGCAACATGTTTTCAAGCAGGACCTTGAGGCTGGCTGGCAGGCGGGAGACGTCGCCCAGGCCATTTTCGGCTGCGGCATCAAGGGAGTAGTAAGTATAGTCCTTACCGTTTACGGTCAGTGTCTTGCTTGACTTGAAACTGTCGAGGGAAGGCATGGGCGTGAGTACCTCTCTTTTGCATGTTTTATACATATCTCGCGCTTGCGCGGAGCGATCTTGCCCGCTTCCTATACTGGGTAAGTCAAACGTGCAATCGCTGGGCGATGCGGCGGATCGGCAGGCAGGTGCGTTTTGACCGGAGCGCGTCTGATCGAGGCTAGCCATCTGGGTGCCGTTCGGGGTGAACGTATTCTCTATACCGATGTCGGCCTGGACGTGTCAGCCGGAGAGATCATCCTGCTGCGCGGGCCCAATGGGTCTGGCAAGACGACCCTCTTGCGGCAGCTGGCTGGGCTAAGCGAGCCGCAAGCCGGGCGTGTGCAACGCTTTGGAGACCATCACTGGATTGGTCACACAAATGGTCTCAAACCTCACGAAACACCGCGATCTCATTTGCATCATTGGACGAAAGTCTGGGGCGGAACATCTGAGATTGACCCGGTCTTGCGCCGTATGGGCTTGGGGCGGCCTGCCGATGTGCCGACGCGCATGCTCTCTGCGGGCCAGAAAAGGCGCAGCGCGCTTGGGCGGCTCTTGCTGGTGAGCAGGCCTGTCTGGTTACTCGATGAACCGTTTAATGCGCTCGACGCGGATGGCCAGGCGCTGCTGGGTGAGATGATCCTTGCGCATTGCGCCGAAGGCGGCGCCGTCATTGCCGCGCTGCACGGTCACGCGCCGATCGAGGCCACTCGGGAGTTGCACCTGTGAAGCCTTCCCCTCTTCTTTCAGCCTTTCGACAGGCCCTGAGCGAAGCCTGGGCGGGCGGGTCTGGTCTGTTGCTGCCGCTCGGTTTCTTTGCGGGCACCGCTATGCTCGTTCCGTTCACCCTTGGAAGCGAAACGGAAATTCTCGCAAAGATCGGCCCAGGCGTGCTTTGGCTGGCCCTGGCGCTTGCATCTTTGGTGACACTCGAGCGGATTTTTCAGGCTGACTTGCAGGATGGGGCGCTGGACCTGTGGGTACAGGAAAGCGGCTCGATTTCCCTTTTTGCCGCAGTTAAAACGCTGGCGCACTGGCTCGTCTCCGGCTTGCCACTTGTGGTGTTGAGCCCGGTTCTGGGGCTGACCTTGCAAGTGCCGACACAGCAGATGGTGCCAGCCATGGCGGCCTATGGGTTGGGCGGCCTGAGTTTCTATCTCTGGGGCGGGGTTGCAGCGGCGCTTTCGGCCAGTGTTGCGCGTGGTGGTCTGCTGATTGCCCTGCTGGCGTTGCCTTTTTTCCTACCGACGATCATCTTTGGCACCTTGGCCATGCAGGATGGGTTCGGTGGGGTGAGCTTCCAGTTCCTGACCGCCGCTTGCCTGTTCGCGCTTGGTGTCGCACCTGCTGCAATGGGCGCGGCTTTGCGCTTGGCGGCGGATTAGAGGGAGGCTAGGTAGAGGGCATGTGGTCCATACTCGCCAATCCGCATCGGTTCATGCAGGCATCGCGTATCGCGATCCCGATCTGCTATGCCATCGGTGTGGCCCTGTTTGCCTGGAGCCTGTATCAGGCCTTGTGGGTTGTGCCCCCAGCGCCCGATCAGGGCGGTGACATCATGCGCGGCATGTTCATCCATGTCCCGAGCGCTTGGTTGTGCATGAGCCTTTATCTTGGCCTCGCTGTCGCCAGCTTTGTCTGGTTCATCTGGCGCCACGAGCTGGCCGATGTCGCGGCACGGGCGATTGCCCCGATTGGTGCAGGATATACCGCCCTTTGTCTCATCACAGGGGCGGTCTGGGGCAAGCCGACCTGGGGTGCCTGGTGGTTGTGGGATGATCCACGGATCATGTCCGTGTTGGTCCTGTTTTTCCTGTTCGTGGGCTATATTGCCCTGCGCGCAGCCCTTGAAACGCGGCAGAAGGCGGCGCGGGCCGGGGCCATCCTCGCCATGGTCGGGGCCGTGAACGTACCGATCATCAAATTTTCGGTCGATATCTGGAACAGCATGCACCAGGGGCCGAGCGTGATCCGTGCCGATGGGCCGGCCATGGATGCGGTCTATCTGGTGCCGCTTCTGGTTGGGGCGCTTGGGCAGGCCTTGATCGTGGCGGCCATGGTCTTCACCCTGATGCGGGCTGAAGTGTTCAATCAGCAGGCGGATGGGCTACTGGCGCGCCGCCTGGCAGGGGACGAACATGCCTGAATTCGACAAGAATGCCGCCTATATCTGGGTTCTGGTCGGGCTGGGTCTCGCCCTGCCTTTATTGCTGGCTGTCTACACCAATGTCCGCGTGAAGCTGGCCAAGCGGCGGCTCGAACGTCTGCAGCGCCTCAGCGATTAGGCGGGCTTTTTCTTCTTTTTCTTCTTTTTCTTGTCTTTTTTCGGGGCCTTCTTCGGCTTCTTGGCCGCTTTCTCCGGCTCCGGCTCGCCTGCGCCAGCAAGTATGGCGAGCGCAGAGATAAGACTGTCCCGGCGGGTGCTGCGCAGCCCGTTCAACAGCAGGGCGTCGGCTTGCTGAACCTGGGGCAGGGCTTCCTGAAACGCTTTTTCACCTGCGGGGGCGAGAGACACAGCTTTTGCGCGGGCATCTTCGGTAGACGGCGTTCGCCTGATCAGTCCGCCCTTCTCCATGCGCGAGACCATGTCTGCGAGTGTGGAACGATCAATGCCAGTGGCGGTTACAAGGCTGGACTGGTTCTGTCCGTCCTGGGTATGGAGAGCGGCCAGAACGGCGAACTGCCGGATGGTCAGCCCTTTCATCGCCAGGGCGCCCGCTGACAGTGTGACGGCAGCTTGATGGGCACGGTGCAACAAATGGGTCGCCGATTGGTCGAGACTGTAGTTTGCTTTAGCGTCTTGTTTGGCCATCGTTGCTGTCATACCCTTTCAGCGCAGTGTGCGCTGCACAATGGCGGTAATGCCGTATGCAGATCAATCTCATTCCCCAATAGCGCGAGAGCCTGACAAAAAAATGACAGTCAAGATGGCCCCTCAATTCGAGCTTCAGGTTCCCGATGGCGACGACAAGCCAAGACGTGTCTGCCAGACCTGCGATTTCATCGACTATCAGAACCCGAAAATTGTCGCCGGGGCCGTCGTGACGAAAGGCGATCAGATCCTGCTGTGCAAGCGCGCGATTGAGCCGCGCAAAGGGTACTGGACCCTGCCGGCTGGCTTCATGGAACTGGGGGAAAATGTTGAGGATGCCGCCCGGCGCGAGGCCCAGGAAGAGGCGCTCGCCGACATTCGCATTGACCGATTGCTGGCCGTCTACACTGTGCCGCGCATCGGCCAGGTGCACATCATGTACCGGGCTGAACTGGTCGGGGACTTTGGCGTCGGCCCGGAAAGCGAGGCGGTGGCACTGTATGACTGGAAGGATATTCCGTGGGCCAATCTTGCCTTTCCGACAATTGTCTGGGCACTGACCCATTTTGCCGAGACGCGTGGGCACGATGATTTTGCACCCTTCGCCAATCCACTTGGCACGGACGGGCTGACCCGCTAGTTATTCGACAGGCTCTCCGGCTTGATATGCTTGAGCATGTAGGGCGTATTCAAGGCGCCGAAGATGAAGGTGATCACCATGTTGCCAAGTTTCCAGTTGGCCCAGACATCCTCTGCATCGCGGCTACCGAATGTCAGGCCGAGAAAATCATAGCTGCCAGCTGGGGCGACCAATATGCCAGCAAAGTGCAGTGGTTGTTCAAACCCTGGGGCGAAATAGCGCCAGACAAACTCGTTCCAGGCGGCCATGACAATGAAGAACAGGCCCCAGCGAATTGCCAGGGTGCGCCAGGCGAATTCCGGCATATCGAATACCCGTTGAAACATGACCCGCCACAGGTTCTTGCCGATAGCAACGCTACCCAGGATCATGCCGCCGAGCACGAGTTGCTGGATCGTCGGCTTGATATAGAGGAATGATTTCTCCTGCAGGATGATGCCGAGCAGGCCAAACGTGCCAACGATCCCGGCCGAGAAGACAAGGAAGAGTGGGACCGGCTGCTTGCGCCGTACATAGCCCAGCACCGTCCACATGGTCGCCAGGATCAGAACGCCTGTGGCCCAGTACAGCGCTGTGTCCTTGCTGGCCCAGGTCTCGTTGAAGCTGACCCGGCGCATGACATTGTAGACCAGGACAAAGCCGATGACCGGGATAAGGTCGTTCCAGATCTGGTTGGCCTTGTCGGTGGCGACGCCAAGATCCGCCTTTTGTTCGCTCATCACTGTCTCGCACTTGAATTCGGTCTGTTGGATTGGACACAAAACCTTGCTCATCCATGCCGTCAAGCGATAGCCACAGCGTAGGGCTCGCGGGTTTTCTGATCAGGCCCCCAGTTCAAGCATGAGCAGGCCACTGGCCAGGACAGCGGCAGCGATGATGCGGCGCCGGCCGAAATGCTCTTTCAGGAACACCGCACCGAAGATGGCTCCAAACACGACCGAGGTCTCGCGGATCGCCGTAACATTCGCGGCCTCGGCCAGGGTAAATGCCCAGAGCGCAGCCCCATAGGAGATAGAGCCCATGAGCCCGGCAATCGTGCCGTCGCGCAGCTTTGAGCGCATGTCAGCCCACATCCGTTCACGCCGTGACCAGGCCATGGCAGCCGTGATGCCGATCCAGTCGAGCAGGAACAACCAGACGATAAATGTCGTGAAAGAGCCTGCGAGGTCGGCGATGCGGGTCCCGTTTGCATCGGCCACCGAATAGCCAGCAATACCGAGCGCGGTGAAGCCAGCCCAGATCAAGGCGGATCGTTTTAGCGACCGGGCACTGTCTGAACCGCCTTCCGGCAGGGCAAACACAATCAGGGCTGTGGTCGCGATGATAAGGCCAATCCATCCAACCAGGTTCGGTGATTCGTTGAGGAAGATCGTAGCGGTTACTGCCGTCAGCAGCGGGGCAAGCCCTCGCATCACCGGGAAGACCAGGGAAAGGTCGCCGCGATGCAGCGCGCGAACCATGGAGAACTGATAGAACCAGTGCACGGTCACCGAAATGCTGAGTGCTCCCCAGACCGCCGGTGTCGGAAGCGGCACGAATGGCGCGAAAGGCAGCACGCTGATCGCCATGGCCAGTGACACAACCATGCGTGTGGAGAGGATGTCGCCACCTTTTTTCACGAAGAGGTTGGTCGCCGCGACAGTAACCGCAGAAACAAGGCAAAGCAGGACGGGGAACAGCGATGAAGACATGCAGGCCTGCGATGTCTTCATCTCCGTTCCCTCGGTCGACGCCACCGCCGTCA